>NZ_JBEOOL010000009.1:0-155493 GCF_040309225.1 Pseudoalteromonas sp. GW168-MNA-CIBAN-0100
GCTTAAGTTACAAGCCATCCTGGAAGGCTACGATTTAGCAAAATCTCTTGAGTCAGACTTGTGATCAAGAGACAGCTTACTAAGCGCCTTTTTGTTTATTTAGTTCTTTTATTTAGTCTTCGTGTTTGCTTTGCGTGCTCACTAAGCTCAGTTAAACCTAATTGGTCGTAACTTTTTTCCATCATTTCAAGCGCGGGATCTAAGTAACTGCTTTGTGAGTAGTGTTCAACAACAAACTTACCTCTATTAGCAGCAGCTAAATAAGCTTCACGCTCATAATAGTAAGTGGCTACTTTTAATTCATAACGTGCCATACGGTTTAAAAGCCATACTAAACGACGCTTAGCTTCAGGCGCGTAATCACTTTTCGGAAAGCGTTTTACTAGTGTCGATAAATCGGTAAATGCAACACGTGTACGGTTAGCATCACGGTCGGCTCTATCTACACCAAAGTACTCTTGGAACGCATTTTTATCTGCTTTAATGTTTACTAAACCACGCATGTAATACATGTAATCTAGGTCTTTATGGTTTGGATTTAAGCGGATAAAGCGGTCAATGGTTGCAAGTGCTTGTTCAGTATTACCTGATTGGTAATGTGCATACACTAAGTCCATTTGTACTTGTTTAGAGAATGGGCCAAACGGGTAGCGAGAATCTATTGCACTCAAAAGTTCAATTGCGCGAGCATATAAACCAGAATCTAGTGTTTCTTTTGCATCTTCATATAAAGCGTGTGCAGATTTATTCGGTACACGTTGAATGTCTTCTTGGTCTGGAGCAGACGAACAAGCGCCTAAACTAAGTACAGAAACTGAAAAAACAATGGCAAATGCACGTTTCCCTATTTTATTTATCATTTTATTTGTTACCTTCGATGTCTTCGGCTAGGCCAAGTCGGTAAAACCGAGTAAACTATGCGTATTATATTATGCTTTTATTAAAAGCGATTCTAACCCAGTCGAGCAAAGCTTGCACTGGTAAATTGGGTAAAGTTACTAATGTCAGAGCAAATTTCTCTTCAAGCCGACGTTCCAACCGAATTAGGTGGTAAACGTCTAGACCAAGTATTAGCACAATTGTTCCCTGATTATTCACGTTCTCGTATAAAAACGTGGATATTGGATGATAAAATCACCGTAGACGGTGAAATTTTCAACACTCCACGCGAAAAGCTACTAGGTGGTGAAGTTGTAAGTGTTGAGACAACAATTGAAGCACCACGCGAATACGAAGCACAAGATATCAAATTAAACATTGTTTATGAAGATGATGATATTTTGGTAATTAATAAACCAATGGGCCTAGTGGTTCACCCTGGTGCGGGTAATCCTAATGGAACAGTGCTAAACGCATTACTACATTACTACCCTGAAATAATTAACGTACCACGCGCGGGTATTGTGCATCGTTTAGATAAAGACACGACCGGTTTAATGGTTGTAGCTAAAACGATTCCAGCACAAACGCATTTAGTAACAGCGCTACAAAAGCGTGAAAACTTCACGCGTGAATATGAAGCACTGTGTAATGGTACTATGACCGCAGGTGGTATGGTTGAAAAAGCAATTGGCCGCCATCCGACTCAGCGTACGCATATGGCAGTACATGAACTGGGTAAACCGGCAATTACACATTACCGTGTTGCTGAAAAATTCCGTGCTCATACTCGTTTACGCCTGCGCTTAGAAACAGGTCGTACGCATCAAATTCGCGTGCACATGGCACATTTAAATCATCCGCTAATTGGCGATCAATCTTATGGCGGCCGTCCGCGTCCACCTAAAGGTGCAACACCTGAGTTATTTGAGTTACTTCGTAGCTTTAGACGCCAAGCACTACATGCTGTAAAATTGAGTATTGCGCATCCAATCACGGGTGAAATGATGACATGGCAAGCACCTATCCCTGACGATATGGTTGCGATGACACATGCACTACGTGAAGATACTAAAGCTAATCCTGATATCGATAGATAATGCACTTATTGTCAGCGACATGGCAAAACCTTCATAAAGTAGGAACGTTAAGTACTACTTGTGGAGGTGGTGTTTCAAAAATCCCATTTAAAAGTTTTAATTTGGGATTCCATGTTGGTGATAATCAAAATCATGTATCAAAAAACCGCTCATTATTAACAAACCTTCTACCTAAACCTGCCGTGTGGCTAAATCAAATTCATAGCTCTAATGTTGTTATTGTTGATGAATATTTTGATTTTGATGAGTTACACGATGCTGATGCGCTTTATACTCAGTTATTAAATCAGCCTTTGGCTATAATGACCGCCGATTGCTTACCTATTTTATTAGTGAGTGATGATGAAAAAGAAATTGCAGCTATACATGGCGGCTGGCGAGGACTTGAGCAGGGAGTTATTGAAAATACATTAGAGTGCTTTAGTACAAAATATGAAAATATAAGTGCGTGGCTAGGGCCTGCAATTGGACCAAACCGATTTGAGGTTGGGGCTGAGGTGTTTGAGTTATTTCAAAAAAGGTCCCCTTTATTTATTCAAGCATTTACACTACAAACTAATGGCAAATATCTTGCTGATATTTATGGTATTGCGCGTACTCTACTTACCCAGCTAGGCGTTAAAAATATTAAAGGCGGCGACTATTGTACCGTCTCCCAAAGTGACTTATTTTTTTCTTATCGACGAGATGGACAAACTGGACGTATGGCAAGTTTGATCTGGCGCAAGTAATTAGTATCTTTAATCATTATATTTCCCCCTACACCTTGAACAAACACCTAAACATACCCATTAATTAAGCAATTAGATTATTTAATAGGTAACACCATGCGTTTAGATAGATTTACAAGTAAATTTCAATCTGCGCTTTCTGATGCGCAATCGCTAGCCCTTGGTCGCGATCATCAATTTATTGAACCCGTACATTTAATGTATTCATTGCTAAAGCAAAGTGGCTCTAGTGTACGTGCATTATTTGCACAAACGGGTGTCAGCGCTGACGAACTCAACACCAAGCTTTCACAAGAAATAGAAAAATTATTTAAAGTAGAAGGTGTAGGTGGCGACGTCCAGCTATCAAACAATATGGCATCACTTATTAATCTATGTGATAAGTACGCGCAAAAACGCAAAGACAAATATATTTCAAGTGAATTATTTGTACTGGCGGCATGCGATGATAAAGGTCCACTTGGCGATATATTTAGGTCGTTAAATATTACCTCGACTAAAATTGAAACTGCAATTAAAGCGATTCGCGGCGGTCAAAAAGTTGATGACCCAAATGCCGAAGAAACACGTCAAGCGCTTGAAAAGTTCACGATTGATCTAACTGAGCGAGCAGAGCAAGGTAAGCTTGACCCCGTTATTGGTCGCGATGACGAAATTCGCCGCACGATTCAGGTACTACAACGCCGCACTAAAAATAACCCTGTATTAATCGGTGAACCAGGTGTTGGTAAAACAGCAATTGCCGAGGGGTTAGCACAGCGTATTATTAATGGTGAAGTACCTGAAGGATTAAAAAATAAACGCGTACTATCACTTGATTTAGGGGCGTTAGTTGCGGGTGCTAAATACCGTGGCGAATTTGAAGAACGTTTAAAATCAGTATTAAACGAATTGGCTAAAGAAGAAGGCCAAGTCATTTTATTTATTGATGAAATACATACTATTGTAGGTGCAGGAAAAAGTGACGGTGCCATGGATGCAGGCAATATGTTAAAGCCAGCATTAGCACGCGGTGAATTACACTGTGTTGGCGCAACCACGCTTGATGAATACCGTAAATATATAGAAAAAGACGCAGCTCTTGAGCGTCGATTCCAAAAGGTACTTATTGAAGAGCCATCTGTTGAAGATACCATTGCAATATTACGTGGCTTAAAAGAGCGATATGAGTTACATCATTCAGTAGAAATTACTGACCCCGCGATTGTTGCTGCGGCGCAGTTATCTCATCGTTACATTAGTGACCGTCAGTTACCCGATAAAGCGATTGATTTAATAGATGAAGCGGGTTCTTCAATTCGATTACAAATTGACTCCAAACCAGAATCGTTAGACAAGCTTGAACGCCGTATCATCCAGCTAAAGTTAGAAGATAATGCGCTAGCGAAAGAAAAAGACGAAGCAAGTCAAAAACGCCGAGCTGAAATGCAAGAGTTGATCACCGACCTTGATGGGCAATATCGTGAGCTAGACGAGATATGGAATGCTGAAAAAGCATCACTTCAAGGCACGCAAGTAATTAAAGCCGAGCTTGAACAAGCAAGATTAGATTTAGATGTAGCGCGAAGAGCAAGTGATTTACAGCGTATGTCAGAGCTGCAATATGGGCGAATTCCAGAACTTGAACGAAAACTTGATTTAGCCTCACAAGCCGAAATGCAAGAAATGACTCTGCTTAAAAACCAAGTAGGTGAGGATGAAATTGCTGAAATACTGTCTCGCTGGACAGGAATTCCTGTTGCAAGAATGCTACAAGGTGAGCGTGAAAAGCTGCTGCAAATGGAAGATAAGTTACACAGTAAAGTAATAGGGCAAGATGAAGCGGTTGTTGCTGTTTCTAACGCAATACGACGCTCACGTGCCGGGCTTGCAGATCCTAATCGTCCTATTGGTTCTTTCTTATTTTTAGGTCCAACTGGTGTGGGTAAAACCGAGCTGACAAAAGCACTGGCTGGTTTTATGTTTGATACCGAAGATGCCATGGTGCGTATCGACATGTCTGAGTTTATGGAAAAACATTCAGTCGCACGTCTAGTAGGGGCTCCTCCAGGTTACGTGGGTTACGAAGAGGGCGGTTATTTAACAGAAGCTGTTCGTCGTAAACCTTACTCAGTGATATTGCTTGATGAAATAGAAAAGGCGCATCCTGATGTGTTTAATATTTTACTGCAAGTATTAGATGATGGCCGATTAACTGACGGGCAGGGTAGAACCGTTGATTTTAAAAATACCGTTATTATCATGACCTCAAATCTAGGCTCAGATATTATCCAAGAGCAAGCGGGTAATAATGATTACACGACCCTTAAAGCTAAAGTAATGGAAGTATTAATTAATGAGTTTAGGCCTGAATTTATTAACCGTATAGACGAGACTGTCGTGTTCCACCCGTTAGCAAACGAGCATATAAAAGAAATAGCTGATATTCAGTTAATGAAATTACGTGAGCGTTTAACTGAGATGGGATATCTGCTTGAAATAAGCGATGCTGCTCTTGAGCGAATTGCAGAAAGTGGGTTTGATCCTGTCTACGGTGCACGTCCGCTTAAGCGTGCTATTCAACAAACGATTGAAAACCCGCTGGCACAAAAGTTACTCAATGGAGACTACTTACCAGGTTGCGTGATCGTTATTGATGCAAATGACGACTCTCTGGTATTTTCCAAGCGTTAATTGTAAATAATTAAACTCAAAAGCCGCTAAAATAGCGGCTTTTTTATGTTTGTTAAACTTTAAAAGTTAGTAATAAATCGTTCACCCTACGTGAACCTTCAACAAGTTCAGCTGCTCCTTTTGCCACATTAAAGCTTAAGCTTAAGTTGTTATCTCCAAAGTCTTTAATTTGCGAAACATTATTACTAATATCATTACTAACCATTTGTTGCTCTTCTGCAGCAGATGATATTTGTATTGCTAAATGAGATATTTCACTGATTTGGATAAAAATCCCCTCTAATTCAACTTGAGTTTTATCGGTTGTCAGCACACAATTATCGGCTTGTGCTTTAGTGCTTTGCATTACTTTAGACCAGCTAAATAAAGTATCTTGTATTTCTTTAATAGAACTGTGGATTTGTGTTGTAGCATTTTGAGTACGTGACGAAAGGGTCCTTACCTCGTCGGCTACTACAGCAAAGCCTCGACCATGCTCTCCCGCTCTAGCTGCTTCAATCGCTGCATTAAGGGCAAGTAAGTTAGTTTGATCGGCAATTCCCTCTATTTCACTCATTACTTTACCAATCTTATCTGCTTCAGAGGCTAAGCTGGTGGCTGTGGTTGCAGCCTTTTCTACTTGAAAAGCTAAATCAGATACCATTTTACTATTATCTGCAATATGGTCTTTTATTTCAGAGCAACTTTGATGGGTGTTATTCACTTTATCAGCTGTTTGAGCGGTATTTACTGATATTTCACCAATGGTAGAGCTCATTTGAGTCATCGCTGATGCAATTTGTTCTAAACGCTCACCTTGCGAAGCAATACCTTTTTCAGTAAGCGTAGATTGTTTATCTAGATCAGTTGCGATGCCATTAAAGCTTAATGTGGAGTCTTTCATACGGCCAAGAACCGTGCGCAATTTTGCGCTTAGCATTTGCTCTCTATAATCACTTACGCTATGCGGTGTATGGCCGCTGTAAATATAGCGAGAGATTGAATCGGCTTTTGCTTTTTGTTCGCGTAATATTTTAGGGGTAACAATCAGTTCGTCATAATTTAGCGCAATAACTAAGGCGCACATCAATAGGCTAATTACAGCTAAAGAGATTGATCCCGTAACAGCAATAAAAATCAGCCAAAGTAATAGGCATATAAAAGTAATGCCTTGTCTTATTGTGGTGTGTTCTCGTAGTTTAAATGATGACTTATTGGCATTTATTTTGTTGTAAAGAGCGTGTGCACGTTGCTTAAGTTGAGAGCTTGCTTTAGTTCTTACTGATTGATAACCAACAAGTCGGCTATGCTCAAAAATAGGGGTTACAAAGGCATCTACCCAATAATAACGGCCATCTTTACAGCGGTTTTTAACCATGCCGCGCCACGAGTGCTCTTGTTTTAATGTTGCCCACATTTCTTTAAAGGCCGCTTTTGGCATATCAGGGTGACGAACAATATTATGATGCTGACCGATAAGCTCTTGTGCGCTATAACCTGCTACAGAGCAAAACTCTTGATTGACGTATGTTATTACACCCTTGAGGTCGGTAGTAGAAACAAGCTCTTGTGACTCATCAAAGTATACTTCTTCATTTTTTAAGCTTTTATCATTGTGCATTATGTTTATTATCATCCTTTATTGTTGCTGTCATTATATTGGTTACACACTACAAAGCAAAAAATAGCGTCTTTCCTTTTATGCTCATAAGACAAATAATTGTTTTTATTGATCTAGATCAAATTTAAATATCGAGTAGCTAAATTGAACTCATTTTAAATAAGTTCCGGTCTATTATTTTGGGCTTATATTTTGCGTATTTAATTTATACTTAAATACGCATTTAAAGCATTTGTATAATGCCCAGAGCAATGGCAATATTACGACTTAATATAATGATGTTGGTCATATTAAGCGCATGTATAGAGTGGGTAAATAATTATTAACTTAGAGAAATTATATTGTTCTTAGCAATTTATACCAGTTGCATTAAATAAGTGATCTATTATAGCGCTAAGAAAATAGCACAATAACAAGGCAAAAATTATGACATGTAGTTGTTCTATATGAATAATTTTTAACGCAGTGAGTGCGCTATTTAATGCGATAGAATGATCATATTTTCAATAAAATTGGTATTAATCTTGAGTCTAAGTAATTAGCCCCCATAACCTTATGATTAAGCCACGTGGCCCGAGGAAAGATTTTTTGACAACACATGATTTAGCTAACGCACTTGAAGCGTTATCAGTAAATGAGCACCAACATGCAGTTAAAGGCATTAAACGTGGCATAGAGCGAGAGTCGCTAAGAATACAAGATAATGGTGTTATATCACCTCAAGGTCACCCAAAAGGTGTGGGCAGTGCGTTAACTAACGGCCATATTACAACTGATTTTTCTGAGTCTTTACTTGAATTTATTACTCCAGTTAGTGAATCGTCAACGCAAACGCTTAAGCAATTAAAAGACCTTCAAAAGTTCACTCTAGAAAAAATGGGCGATGAACTACTTTGGCCCATTAGTATGCCGTGTTTTATTGAGCACCAAGACGATATAGTGCTAGCTCAATTTGGTAGTTCAAATACTGGTCAAATGAAAACACTATACCGTGAAGGATTAAAAAATCGCTACGGTAGTATGATGCAAGCAATTGCGGGTGTTCACTTTAATATTTCATTCCCAGATACGCTTTGGCAGTCACTTCATTCGTTACAACAAAGTAATGCAAGCCTTCAAGATTTTATTTCAGAAGGTTACTTATCCCTTATTCGTAACTTTAAACGCGAACTATGGCTAATAAGTTACATGTTTGGCGCATCGCCAGCATTGTGTAACTCATTTTTGCAAGGTCGAAAAACCGACTTACCATTTAAAAAACTAGGTAAAGGCACGCTTTACTTAGAAGTTGGTACAGCACTGCGTTTAGGTAATTTAGGTTATACAAATAGCGCTCAGTCGTCACTACGCGTAATGTATAACTCGTTAGATGAATATGTAGCGGGCCTTAAAAAAGCAATCAACACACCATCAGAAATTTATGGTGATCTTGATGACTACAAGAGTGAAAACCCTAAGCAGTTAAATAAAAATATTCTGCAGATTGAAAACGAATTTTACTCGCCAATTCGTCCTAAGCGTAATGCGAAAAGTGGCGAAACGCCAACGGATGCATTGCTTCGAGCAGGTATTGAATACGTAGAAATTCGCGCATTAGACGTTAACCCGTTTAGCGAAGTTGGTATTGATATTGAGCAAATTCACTTTTTAGATGTGTTTTTAACGTATTGTTTATTAAAAGATTCAGCTCCAATGGATTGGAAAGAACAAGCACGTAGTACTGAAAATCTCGACACAGTAGTAAACCAAGGTCGAGAAGAAGGGCTAATGCTTAACTTTAATAACACACAGCGTAGCCTTCAGTCGTGGGGCGATGAAATATTTACCCAGCTTACTGATGTCGCTAAATGGATGGATAATGCTTATGGTGTTAACTATTACTCAGATACTATAAAGCGCATGGCAACGTGGATACATAATCCAGAGCTTACTTACTCTGGACGTTACGTGTCACAATTGAAAGAGTCTGGTTTAGACAACGGCCACTTTGCACTAGCATTGGCTAGTAAATATAAGCAAAGCCACGCAGACACTGACTACAGCGAGTTTTTAAAGCCTTGGCTGGAACAACAAGTTGTAGAGTCTAACGAAGCACAAGCTGCAATTGAGCAAGCAGATACCCAGTCATTTACCGCGTTTTTAGATGCGTATTTTGACGGTAAATAACCTTGGTATTTAGCAAAATTTAAGCAAAAAAACGCAGCCTAAGTTGGCTGCGTAAATATATTCAGGGATGAATTAATGCTGTACTGCTGCATTCATTGAGTCAGACCCACACTTTTTAAAAAAGTTCTGTGAGATCTTAGAAAAATGAAAAAAAATGCAATTATCCTATCTCTCGCCATTACTTTAGCCGGTTGTGCTACAGCGCCTCCAAAGCAACCTAACGATTTATGTAAAATTTTTGAAGAAAAGCCAGATTGGTATTTCGACGCAAAAGATGCACAAGAAAAATGGGGTTCTCCCAAGCATGTACTCATGAGTATGATGTACCAAGAAAGCTCATTTAAGCATGATGCCGCTCCGCCTATGGAGTACTTCTTATGGATAATTCCTACCGGTCGCGCAAGTGATGCCTATGGTTACTCGCAAGCTAAAACACCAACATGGTCTGATTATATTCGTGAAACAGGCAACAACGGTGCTGATAGAGACGACTTTGACGATGCAATCGACTTTATGGCGTGGTTTGTTTATAAAACCCATAAAGTAAATAAAATATCTAAATGGGATGCTTACGCACAATACCTTAATTATCATGAAGGCTGGGGTGGTTATAAGCGTGGCACGTACAAAAAGAAAAAGTGGCTAATGGGTGTTGCGAACAAAGTTAAGCACAGAGCGAGCCGCTATGGCGCTCAATTAAAACACTGCGAAGAAGAGCTTGATAAAGGTTGGTTTGAACGTCTTATATTTGGCTAGATAGTTATTAATGGATATAAAAAAGGAGCCAATTGGCTCCTTTTTTATTTAGCGAGAACGCTTATTCGGCAGTATCTTCACTTGTTTTATCATATTTTCTTTTACTTCGAGTACTTCAATAGGATATCCCGCGATACGCAAACTAATATTTGCATCAGGAATATTCTCCAAGTATTCAACAATTAAACCACTCAAAGTTTTAGGTCCATCGAGCGGGAAATCCCAACCCATTTCTTTATTTAAATCGCGTACGTTAGCGCCGCCATCCACAATACATGAGCCATCAGTTTGTGTTTCTACTTCTTCGCTCGGCGTACGAGTTTGCGTAGTTGTAAAATCGCCAACAACTTCTTCTAAAATATCTTCTAGGGTCACTAGGCCTTGGATGTCGCCATACTCATCTACCACTAAGCCTATGCGTTCTTTAGATTGCTGAAACTTTAATAGCTGAGTATTTAGTGATGTTCCTTCAGGGATAAAGTAAATTTCACGTACAGCTCGTAGCAAAGATGGTTTATCAAATTGCTCTTTTGTAAGTAAACGAAGCGCATCACGTGAGTGAATAAAACCTACTGCATCATCTATATTATCGCGATACAACAACACACGAGTATGTTGTGCATGGGTAAGCTGGCGACTAATTAGTTTCCAATCGTCATTTATATCAATGGCCACAATTTCGTTTCGTGGGATCATAATATCTTCAACGGTTACTTGTTCTAAATCTAAAATTGAAGTCAGCATACTTTGATGACGAGCAGGAATAAGTGCGCCTGACTCATTGAGTACTGTTTTTAATTCTTCTTTACTCATGCTGTGTTCGTCGATTTGAGCAGCACTAATACCAAATAACCGCAGTATACCGTTTGTCATCCAGTTAATAACCACGACAAAAGGAAACATTATTTTAAGTAGCCCTTTTAAAATAATAGAGCTTGGAAAGGCAACTTTTTCAGGATAAAGAGCAGCAAGGGTTTTAGGGGTTACTTCAGCAAATATAAGCACGACTAAAGTTAACACACCTGTAGCTATTGCAATACCGAGGTCACCATAAAGACGAATACCTATAATGGTTGCAACTTGGGCTGCTGCAATATTAACAAGGTTATTACCGATTAAGATTAAACCGATGAGCCTATCTGGACGGCTAAGTAATTTACTGACTCGTTTAGCTGCACGATGATCCTCTTTAGCGAGGTGTCGCAGGCGTATACGATTGATTGACATAATTCCGGTTTCTGAACCAGAAAAATAAGCAGAAAAAAGCACCAAAAAACCTAAAATGATAAATAGGGTACTTGTCGATATGTCGTCCAACGATGGATCCTTTTCTTATAAATCAATGCGTATTAAGCTAGAGTGAGCAAGCAGAGTCAAGTTAAAACTTATTTAGTATCACTTCTTGTATGAAACGGCTGCCAAAATAAGCGAGTGTGAGGACAAATGCAGCGACCATGATTGTAATAACCACCGGTTTACCGCGCCAACCCTTTTTCATATGCCCGATAGCTACAACGGTAAAAATAGCCCACGCAACTAACGATAATATTGTTTTATGAATGAACTCTTTAGCGAACATTCCATCAAGAAATACAAACCCTGAAAGTAATGCAAATGTGAGTAATATAGTGCCTAAATTAAGAAGTTGGTAAAGCTGGCGCTCCACAACCATTAAAGGCGGAAGATGGCTATGCACAATTGCTAAATCTTTACGTTTTAAACGTTTATCAATAAAGTAAAACTGTACACCATATAAAGTGGCGATAATTAAAATACAGTAGGCTAACAAAGATAAAGAGATGTGCGTTACTAAACCCACCTCAATATTAATACTTTGCAATAAAATATGATGAGGAATAAATAAACTGGCAATGGTTAGTAAGGCACCAAAACCATAAACAACGGGCAACAATAAAGTTGCAGGGAATTTTAGCGAGACAGCCGTCACCGAGACCACAATCACCCAGCACGTCAAAAGAGCGACGTTTACGATACTTAAATCTTGACCGTCGGCTCTAAAAACAGAGTTAACTAATAGCAGCATGTGCGCCACTATAGCAACCGTGCTTAAAATAACGGTTACTTTTTGGCTAGGGCCTTGTTGATGAAACAGCCGTGAAAGCACGTGAGACGTTGCTAACACATAAAATAAACTGGCAATAATAGTTAAACTAATAATCAGCATTGTGCTTGGGCCACTTAATTTGAGACAAAATAATCCTTGTTGTTATACAGCCATTGTATTTTATAGCAAAGCAAATGCATAGACCTTAAAAAAAGAAACTCATCAAGGTGCACTTGAACACTATATTGTAAGACGCCATATACGGTATACTACTTTTAATTGAAACTTAATAAGTCAATCTAGGTTAATTGAAAAATCAAATTAATCATAAATATAAATGGATTGATATAAACGTCTTATCGGAACCGTTACATGTTTGAGAACCTCCAAGAACGATTAGGTAAAACCTTAAAAAATATCAGTGGCCGTGGCCGTCTGACGGAAGACAACATAAAAGACACACTTCGCGAAGTGCGTATGGCATTTTTAGAAGCCGATGTGGCATTGCCTGTTGTTCGCGACTTTGTAAAACAAGTTAAAGAACGCGCAGTTGGGGTTGAAGTTACAAAAAGCTTAAGCCCAGGCCAAGTATTTATAAAAATAGTGCGTGAAGAACTAGAAAAAGCAATGGGCGAGGCTAATGAAGAGCTAAGTCTAAATGCGCAACCGCCAGCCGTTGTAATGGTAGCGGGTCTACAAGGTGCGGGTAAAACCACCAGTGTAGCTAAGCTTGCTAAGTTTTTAAAAGAGCGAAAAAAGAAATCAGTACTTGTAGTAAGTGCCGATGTTTATCGCCCTGCGGCTATTAAACAGCTAGAAACGCTTGCAGCAGAAGTTGATGTTGATTTCTTCCCAAGTGATATTTCGCAAAAGCCAGTTGATATTGCAACCGCTGCAATTTCTCATGCTAAAAAGAAATTTATAGATGTAGTACTTGTTGATACTGCAGGTCGTCTACATGTTGATAGCAACATGATGGATGAAATTAAAGATCTTCACAAAGCAATCAATCCAATTGAAACCTTGTTCGTTGTTGATGCAATGACAGGTCAAGATGCGGCGAATACAGCTAAAGCATTCGACGAAGCATTACCACTTACCGGTGTTATATTAACAAAAACTGATGGTGATGCGCGTGGTGGTGCTGCTTTATCTATTCGTCACATCACTGGCAAGCCTATTAAGTTTATGGGTGTGGGTGAGCGCACTGACGCACTTGAACCTTTCCACCCAGACCGTATAGCGTCGCGTATTTTAGGCATGGGTGACGTACTTTCATTAATCGAAGAAGTCGAGATGAAAGTAGATAAAGAGCAAGCTGCTAGAGTTGCTGAAAAAGTATTTAAAGGCGCAGGTTTTACTCTTGATGATTTTGCTGACCAATTAAAGCAAATGAAAAGCATGGGTGGCATGATGTCAATGCTTGATAAGCTCCCTGGTATGTCTAACTTACCAGATGCTGTTAAAGGTCAAATGGGTGATAAAACATTTATTCAAATGGAAGCTATTATTAGCTCTATGACTAAAAAAGAGCGTGCACGCCCAGAAATCATTAAAGGTTCGCGTAAAAAACGCATAGCAGCTGGCTCTGGTACACAAGTACAAGAGATTAATAAGTTGCTTAAGCAGTTTACGCAAATGCAAAAAATGATGAAAAAAATGAAAGGTAAAGGCGGTATGACTAAAATGATGCGCGGTATGAAAGGCATGTTACCACCTGGAATGATGGGCGGCGGCGGTCCTAAATTTTAAAAAGTACCATTAAGTTACTTTTTAAAATAATAGCGAATCATATTTAAAGGAGCAAATAGCTCCTTTTTTGTTGAATAAATTATGCATGTAATACACCTTTAACTCTTATTTGTCGTTGAGATCACGGTTTAACCTACTAAACTGCCTTTTTGGTTCACTTCTTACTTGCGTTATTGCCAAAAACTCGTACAATTCCCCAGCTCCCCATTCTGGGGAGTAAATCTTATTAATGAAAACAGTCAATCTTTATAGAGGACGGTATGGTAACTATTCGTTTGCAACGTGGTGGCGCTAAAAAACGCCCTTTCTATCAAATTGTGGTTGCGGATAGCCGTTTCTCGCGTGACGGTCGCTTCATCGAGAAAGTAGGCTTTTTTAACCCAATTGCTTCAGGTCAAGAAGAAAAAATTCGTTTAGATTTACCACGTGTTGAACACTGGGTAGGTCAGGGCGCATCTCTTTCAGATCGCGTAGCTAAGTTAGTAAAAGACGCTCGTAAAGCGGCTTAATAGGCGTAAGTGTAACCATGAGTCAAGAGAACACCTCATCAATAATTGTCGTAGGAAAGCTCGGTGCCCCATATGGTATAAAGGGCTGGCTTAAGGTACATTCATTTACTGATGATCCCGTAGGGATCTTCGATTTCAGCCCGTGGTTGATAGGGCAGCAAGGTAAATGGCAGTCCTTAGAAGTGGTCGACTGGCGTCGCCACAACAAAGGCTTTATCGCTAAATTTGCGCAGGTAAACGACCGAGACGAAGCAATGGCTTATACCCATGCTGAAATCTCAATGGATGCAGCGCATTTACCAGAACTCCCGCAAGGTGAGTTCTATTGGCGAGATCTCATTGGCATGTCTGTTGTAACCGATAAAGGTTATAGCTTAGGCATTGTTGATGACCTGATGGAGACAGGATCAAATGACGTACTGGTTGTTAAAGCAAACAGTAAAGACGCATTTGGTCAAGCTGAGCGTTTGATTCCTTTTTTAACTGATTCAGTTATTAAAGAAGTTAAATACGATGCAAGAGAAATTACCGTAGACTGGGATCCTGGTTTTTAATGACGCAAACTAGTTCATTATGGGTAGGGGTGATAAGCCTTTTTCCAGACATGTTTGACGCTATTACAGACCAAGGTGTTACCGGTCGCGCAGTAAAAAATGGCTTAATTGATTTTAACTGCTGGAATCCGCGAGACTACGCTTTAGATAAGCATAGAACCGTAGATGACCGTCCTTACGGGGGCGGACCTGGTATGTTAATGATGGTTGAGCCATTAAAAAAAGCGATTGCCGAAGCTAAAAAAGCAGCTGGTGATGGTGCTAAAGTAATTTATATGTCCCCGCAAGGGCGCAAACTTGATCAGCAAGGTGCTAGCGAACTCGCTAACTCTAAAAAACTGATTTTGATTGCCGGTCGCTATGAAGGTATAGATGAGAGAATAATAGAATCATATGTTGACGAAGAATGGTCAATTGGTGATTTTATTTTGAGTGGTGGTGAACTACCTGCCATGACATTAATTGACGCAGTAGCGCGATTAGTGCCAGGTGTGTTAGGTCATAACCAGTCAGCAGAACAAGATTCGTTTTCGGATGGCTTGTTAGATTGTCCACACTATACACGACCAGAAACATTGGACGACAAACAGGTTCCTGCTGTATTACTCAGTGGTAACCACCAAGAGATAGCAAAATGGCGGCTTATGCAGTCATTAGGCAGAACTTGGTTACGACGTCCAGACTTGTTGCATAACCTAGCTCTGACTGAGGAGCAAGCGGTATTACTCGCGAAATTTCAGCAAGAGTACCAAAAAGCTTGTGGCTAGAAGACAGTTACACCTAGGAAAGTGAGAAACATAATGGCAAAAGTAAACCAAAATATTATTAAAGCGCTTGAAGATGAGCAGCTTAAAACAGACGTACCTGCATTTGGCCCTGGTGATACAGTGGTTGTACAGGTAAAAGTAAAAGAAGGTGCTAAAGAGCGTCTACAGGCCTTTGAAGGTGTTGTAATCGCTAAGCGTAATCGTGGTCTTCACTCAGCATTCACAGTTCGTAAAATCTCGAACGGTGAAGGCGTTGAGCGTGTATTCCAAACGCACAGCCCTCTTATTGATAGCGTAACAGTTAAGCGTCGCGGTGCAGTTCGCCGTGCTAAGCTTTACTATCTACGTGAGCGTTCTGGTAAATCTGCACGTATTAGAGAAAAACTTAACTAATACGCGCTGTTTATCAACGCAAAAAAACGGGTTGCATCCTTCGGGTTGCAACCCGTTTTGGTTTTAGAATATTATTTTCTCAATTCTCAATTCTCAATTCCTCATTAGTAAAATTTCCGCTTTAGCCTTTTCTCAGTTAGCTGATCCTGTTAGTATTTATCGTATTGATTAGTTTACTTTTATGTAAATTTATATTTACGTTATTTGGTTTTTTAAGGTGGGACGAACGTGGCTGACATAAGTGATTTAGCACAGCTAAGAGAAGGTATAGATGAATGCGATGCACAACTTGTTGCCTTACTTGCTAAACGTAATGGTATTACGCAAAAAATTGGTGAGATAAAACAACAAACAGGCGCACCTTTACATGCACCTGCCCGTGAAGCAGAGCTATTAGCGGCAAGACGACAAGAAGCAATAAATCAAAATGTAAGCCCAGATCTCGTTGAAGATATACTTAGACGCATGATGCGAGAAGCCTATCAAAACCAACAAGCAAAACTTGCATGCGCAGCGCCAGAGCTTTCGCCAATTGTGATTGTGGGTGGTCAAGGCGCCATGGGCCAGTTATTTGCACAGCAGTTTATTCGCTCAGGTTACGAAGTTAAAATTTTAGATAAAGATCAGCAAAACGATGCGAAAAGTATTTTAAAAGGTGCCAAGCTGGTAATGATTAGCGTACCTATTAATGCATTGGACGTTGTCGTTGCTAAGTTACCTAAACTAGATGATGACTGTTTACTAGTTGATATTACATCGGTAAAGCAATCGCCTATTAAAGCACTAAAAGCTGCGCACAGTGGCTCTGTGGTTGGTTTACATCCTATGTTTGGGCCTGATATATCACACTGGGTAAAACAAACAGTCGTTGTATGTGAAGGACGAGAGCACCAAGCGGCAAAAGGTTTGTTACAGCAGTTACAAGTATGGGGTTGTCAGCTTGTTGAGCTTGATGCTAAAAAGCATGATGAAGCAATGCAAATTATTCAGGTAATGCGCCATTTAACGACATTTGTGTACGGACAATTTTTAGCAGAACAAAGTCATACACTAGAAGAATTACGTAGCTGCTCGTCACCTATATATCAATTAGAACTGATGATGGTAGGGCGTTTATTTGCGCAGTCGCCTGAGCTTTACTCAGATATTATGCTAGCACAATTCGATGATGTAGAAACCTTACTTGCACAGTACCAAGATACCTTCGCAAGTACATTAGCAAAATTAAAAGCGGGAGATAAAGCAGCGCTTATTGATTCTTTTGCTGAGGCGAAAGTTTACTTTTCTGACTCGACAGAACACTTTTTAACGCAAAGTAGAAGCTTATTAAATAAAGCGAATGATTCAAAAGTTTTAGATTAATATTTGTTATACCGTTTGCTTAAGTATGGGGATTTAATTCGTTAAATTGCTAAAATATTTATGCAGACTGGTACTAGTTAACGAAAAAGGGCCGATATCGGCCCTTTTTTGATTTGTAAAATTGCTTATTAAGTATTAACGCTTACTGCCTGTAGTGACTCGCTTTGGTAGCATCCTAAAATACGTACATATTGGGTGTGCTCTTTAAGTTCTTCTAGCGCTTCTTTTACTTGGCTTTCAGCTAAGTTTGCTTCTAGGTCAACATAAAAAACTTCTTCCCACGGATTGCCCGGAGTAGGGCGAGATTCAAGTTTTACTAAATTAATCTTATGCTGCTTAAAAATCATTAACGCATCGGCTAGTGAGCCCGCTTGTTGTTTTGTCGACATGATCAAACTAGTTTTAGTTGGAATTTGGTTAGACACTTGTAGAGGCTTACGTGCAACAACAATAAAGCGGCTATGGTTTTCGCTTTGATTAGCTAGGTTTGATTTAATAACCTCAAGCCCTACGTTTTTCCCCGCTTGTGCAGAGCCAATTGCAGCACTGTATGGAGTGTTCAGAGCTGATTGTAGCGCGCTTGATGTTGAGTCACATGTTTCGTGTTGTAAATCACCTAAGCCCTGTAAAAAACGGCTGCACTGCGCAAATGGTTGTGGGTGTGCAAATATTTTTGTTAGTTGACTAAGTTCAGTATCAGGGTTGGCGAGTAAGCAATGCTCTACACTGTGAGTTACTTCTCCAACAATAGATACTTGCGCGTGCTGTAATAAGTCAAACACCTCGTTAATACTGCCAGAGCTTGTGTTTTCAATGGGTAATAAACCAAAATCAGCTTGTCCGTTTTCTACTTTACCTGTTATTTCGTCAAACGATGTACAGCCAATTTCAACTAATTTACCCGGGCGGCGGCTAAAATATTTATGGCATGCTAGTTGGCTATAAGAACCCTGACCACCTAAGTAAGTTACACGGTGTGTTTCACTAAGGGCATCTGGATTCAGGTTTTTTTGTAGCATTGCTTGTTGATGTAAAACAGAGTCTTCCAAAATAGTTTGAAAAACATTATTCACGTAGTAAGCATCTAAACCTAGTGATTTACCATAACCAATCAGTTTCTCTAAAAGTGCGAGTTCACGTGCTTCATCGCGAATTGGTTTGTTGTTAGCAATTTTGTACTCAACCACACCGTGGCTAATACGACGACGTTTAGCTAATAACACGAGTAAATCGGAGTCTATTTCATTTATATCGTGTCTTAGGGTATTTAAAACATCACTTGTCATTTTGGTATCCTCATTCCAAAAGTAAGCTGTTATTACACAGCAAAAACAAAAAAGCCTCCCGGTTGGGAGGCTTTACTATTCGATTGATTTTATCTCACAAACAGGGAAGCCTCTTCTATATAAAGAAGCTAAAAAACGAAAAAAAAGTGCGAGAGATAAATATGTTCATGCAGTTAATGTATGGAGAGTTGCTAACAATGTCAATAAAGATCTAAATAAGCTTGGAGTACTATTTATTTCACTATATTAGTTTTTATAGAAAGTTTACAAATAATTTATAAATATGAATCCGGATCTGGTATATTTCGTTAACTGGTTCAAATAATAACAATTATTAATAATTAAGGTTAACCCGTGGTTTACAGACGCCCTCCATCGCGTTTTGGATTGAATTCTTTAAGTGTAAAACTATCGCTACTCATATCCGCTATTTGCTTAATAGCTGGGGTATGTGCGGCTGCCTTAATGCTTAAATCTGAAGAGAAACAACTCGTTTTTGAAGAACACGAAGTTTTAAAAAGCTCGACAGACTTATTAGTAAAGCAATTTAATGAGCGCATTAAAACAAAAGTAAATATTGCTCAGCAAGCTAATAACGTAGTAACACAACAACTTTTTCAACCCAATTCACCAATTAATTTAAGCAATAAATCACAGTTACAATTTAATAGTGACGGTACGATTCGAAGTGCCTCGGCTGATGGTTTATCAGCAGCATTTTTACCACAGCAAAATTACTCTCCTTTTTATAAACGCCTATTTAATGATTCTGAGATGCTGTGGCGTATAATTTCTCCTACACTGGTACACGACTTTTTTAACTTTTATCTAATAACAGATGATGATTTTATTCGTGTTTCTCCTCCAAATTGGGCATTAAACGCACCTGCCGACTTTAGAGCAACGAATGGCTCAACTTATAAATCGATTAAAAGTACGCTTGAAACAGTAAGAGAGCCTGCATGGTCAAAAGTCTATTACGATACAGTATGGCGCAAATGGGTTATTAGCTTACTAGTGCCTGTTTATGTCGATAATGAGTTTTTAGGTGTGACGGGGAGCGATATTTCCCTCAACAAACTTATTTCGTTTTTACCTGTTGGTGATAAAGAAAAACACCTACTTGTGTTTGATAGTAAAGGGCAATTGTTAGCACACCCAGATTTAAATCCGACCTTACTAGCTGACTATGGTAGCGATAATAAAGCACTTGCTACTAACGAATTTGTAAACCCAGCGCTGCAGTCGATTATTGACGATGTAATTGCGGTGAAGTTACCTGAATACGCAAATTCGTTTGAAAAAAATGACGAAGCTCATATTATCAATATTCGTAAGATTGATGACTTAGATTGGTACATAGGGGTATATAAAAAGCGTTCATCGACGTTATCTGCATTACAAGATTTAAAACTGAAGTTTTTTGGTCTCTTTATTTTATACGCAATATTAGTTGCCTTATTGCTGCATCAAGCGCTTTATCAACTAGTCCTTCGCCGTTTACATACTTTGGTTTATGCAGTTACAAGTTTTGGCAAAGGTCAATTAACTACAGAATTCCCACCAGAAAACAAAGATGAAATTGGCACGCTTAATGGCTCATTTAGAGACATGACGGTAGAAATTCGCAAACTTATCGATGGCTTAAACCAGAGAATTACAGAAAAAGAAATTGCTGAAAAAGCAGCTAACCGTTTATCTAAAGCGGTAGCATTCTCGGGCACTGGGGTTGTGATCACCGATGAGAAATTTGTAATTGAATACGTAAATCCAAAAATGCTCGAAATGACAGGCTACCCAGAAAGTCATTTTAATAGAGCACCATTACTTAATATTATTGCCTCAGAAATGTCTATTTTAGTTGAAGATATAGACATAGATCTACGCAGCCGTAATTACTGGCGCGGTGATACATTAATTCAAGGCTTGAATAAAGAGCCAATTTGGGTATCTTTAAGTGTTTCGCCAATTCGTGAAGAGGGCGGTGAAATAACCAGCTATGTAGCATCTGCACAAGACATTTCGTTTGTCAAAGAAAGCCAGCGTAAAATGGAGCAGCTTGCTTACTTTGACACCCTTACTGGTCTTGCCAACAGAACGTTTTTTAGAATGCAATTACGTAAATCAATGGCATTAGCAGAACGCGGGCATTATGCATTTGCTTTGTTTTACTTTGATTTAGACGAATTTAAACGTATTAACGATACATTAGGCCACGATGCCGGCGATCAATTATTAATTGAAGTGGCAAACAGACTTAAAAAACGTTTACGAGCCGAGGACACCATAGCGCGCTTAGGTGGTGATGAATTTGCAGTGTTGCTCAGTGGTATAGAAAGCCAAGCTCACGCGACTGATGTTGCCAATACAATTCAAAAAACACTGAATGTGCCTATAAAACTAGGTAGTAATGAAGTTATTGTGAGCGCTAGTATTGGTATTACAATGGCTCCGTACGATAGCCTAGAAGAAGATCAGTTATTAAAACATGCTGACTTAGCAATGTATGAAGCAAAAGCAAAAGGGCGTAATACATTCCATTTTTATAGCCAAGAATTGAACGCAGCCGCTAATGAGCGTTTATTTATTGAAAATGAGCTACGTATAGGTCTAAAAGAAAAACAGTTTGTAGTTTACTACCAACCTCAAGTTGATAGTCGCACTCATCAGGTCATTGGCTATGAAGCGTTATTAAGATGGTTCCACCCAACCGAAGGCGCAATCCCTCCAGATAAATTTATTCCTATTGCAGAAGCGACAGGCCTTATAGTTGAATTAGGCGAATGGGTGCTTCAAGAGTCTTGTGATTTTGCTGTAAGATTAACAAAGCAAGGTCTAGAAAATAATATATCGATAAACTTATCGGCTCGCCAGTTCAAAGACTCAAGCTTAGTCTCAACACTGAGTAAAATGATAATTAGGACGGGTGTTTCGGCTAAGCGCCTTCATTTAGAGCTTACCGAAAGTATGCTAATGGGAAATGTAGAAGCTGCAATTACACAACTCCACGAGCTTAAAGCCTTAGGTATATCTATTTCTATTGATGATTTTGGTACTGGCTATTCGTCACTCAGTTACTTAAAACGATTCCCGGTTGATATATTGAAAATTGATCGTTCATTTGTAAAAGATATTCCTGAGGATACAAATGATATGGAGATCACTGCAGCTATTATTGCCATGGCGCAAAAGTTAAAGCTAGACGTGGTCGCAGAAGGGGTTGAGACAATAGAGCAGATGCAGTTTTTACAAAATAATAACTGCTTCATTGTACAAGGCTATTATTTTAGTAAACCAATTGCTGAACACGAACTGCCAAAATTGTATGAAAGGTTAAATGAACTCTCGAATAGCGAAGTAAGTAGTTAATAAAATTGCGGGTTAACCACCCGCAATTTTAACTTTAAATTTTAACGCTTCTAAAATGGCTTTTAGTTTATCGCGGTCATCACCTTGCACTTCAATAATGCCTTCTTTTACTGCGCCGCCTTGGCCCATTTTGCTTTTTATAGTTTTAGCTAACTTTTTTAAATCATGATCTTTTGGATCAATGCCTACAACTAACATTACGCCTTTGCCTTTACGTCCTTTTGTTTGACGCTCAATGCGAATAAAACCATCTTTAAAAAGCTTAGCTTCTAACTCTTTTTCTGGTTTTGGCTGGTCAATGCGACCCGTACTTGTTGAATATACTAAGTGACTATCACTCATACCTTACCTTTATGGATAAAAATTAATTAAATATTGGCGTAAATGATAGCAAATTTGAAGTTGTGTGTTTTTCTTTTTGCTAAATACTTTTAACAGGTTATATTTAGTTCAAAGGAAATATTATTGGAGTTTAATATGAGTTTAACTAAGAATGAATCAGTCGATGGCACTACATTAACAATACAAATCAAAGGTAAATTTGACTTTAATTTAGTGCAATCTTTTCGCCAAGCTTATGCCCAAATGAGCGAAAAAACAGTAAAGGTTATTATTGATTTAAGAGAGACTGACTACATGGATAGCTCAGCACTTGGCATGTTACTTAACATGAAAAAAACCATTGATAGCCAAGTGAAAACTATTGAAATAAGCAATTGCCAACCTCAGCTTAGAAAAATTCTACAAATTTCACGTTTTGATAAAAAGTTTGATATTAGCTAATGATACATGTGTTAATTGTGGATGATCAGGCGCTCAATCGCATTTTACTAAGTAAAATGCTTGAGCAAGAGGGTTATAAAATATCAGTGGCTTATAACGGGCTAGATGCGCTTAATGTACTTAAAGGAGAGCAAATAGACGTTGTTTTACTCGATGTTTTAATGCCTGTAATGGATGGTTTTGAAGCCGCTGAAAAAATAAAGCAGCAATATAGTGAAGTTTACTTACCAATTATTTTTATAACCTCCTTAGACGATCAAGCAAGTTTTGAGCACTGCCTCGAGGTAGGCGGTGATGACTTTATTCATAAACCATTTGAAAAAGTTATTCTGCATGCAAAAATTAAAGCACATATTCGCACCAGAGAGCTGAGTAAAAAAGCAAACCAGCAAAAAAAATTGCTTGAATATCATCACAATCAAATTGAACGTGAACACGAAATAATTGAGCATATTTTTAATAACTCATTAGAAAACCAAGGTAAGTTTAAAGAGTATTTAGATTTTAATTTATCACCTGCCTCTATGTTTAATGGCGATATGTTTTTAGTAGCGCAAAGTCCAATCGGTAATTTGTATTGCATGCTGGGAGATTTTACGGGGCACGGCCTAGCTGCAGCTATTGGTGCATTACCAACTTCTCGTGTGTTTTATACTATGGTACAAAAAGGCATGGCGGTTAACGATATTGCCAGCGAGCTAAATACACTACTGTACAACCTCCTACCTGGGCATATGTTTTGTGCTGCAACCATTATAGAGCTTAGTGCATCAGGTAAAAGTGTTTCTGCATGGATGGGCGGCCTGCCAGATGCGTACCTAATAGATAAAGACGGTAATGTAAAACAAACATTAGAATCGCAGCATATGGCGCTGGGGATTTTAGATGAACAAGAATTTGAATATGAAGTTATCCATTTTGAAACAAATAGTAATACACGCCTAGTATTAGCAACCGACGGTATTATAGAAACGGCAAACAAAGAGGATATATTTTTTGGGGAAGAGCGATTTTTACAAACCTTAAAAAATAAATCGATGATTAGTAGTGAAGACATAGTTGCTAATGTTACTAAGTTTGCTGATGGTACGAAACAGCAAGACGATTTAAGCATTGTTTTACTAAACTGCTTGCCTTTAATTCCTGTGGAACAAGAGCGAGAAGCATTTTCTACTTTAGCTTTTAATTTGTCTTTGAGCTTAAACTCAGAGCAAATAAAAAAAACAGACCCCGTTTACGACGTCGTTAATATTTTAAGCAGTGTGGAGGGGTTAAATACCCATCGCTCTAATATATTTTTACTGTTGTCTGAGGCTTACAACAATGCGCTTGATCATGGTGTATTAGGACTTAACTCAGAAATTAAAAAACAAGAGGACGGCTTTTTTCGATATTACGAGTTGAGAGAGGCTGCCCTTGCTAAACTTACAGATGCCATGATTATTATTGATATGCGCTATTGCCCCGACACGCTCAGTTTATATTTTATTATTTGTGATTCAGGTCGAGGGTTTAGTAGTAAGCACGATGAGTTGGCAAAGGCTAATAACGAATTTGGCAGAGGGGTGTCTTTATTAGAAGAAATAGCCGAAAAAGTCACTTATAACGCCAGTGGTAACCAAGTTGAAATGTGCTACAAGTTGAGCTAGCTCTGTAAAAATATCCATGCTATTATTCTCGAAACTTTAGATGTATGGATGGCCAAATGATTTCTTCTTACTTAAAACAAGCACAACTTAGTGCTAATCCAGCTTTGATTTCAACAGAGCTTGAAAAGCTTGATCTACATTTAGCAAACACTGCTTTGCCTGATGTGTGTTGGGAGTATCAAATACCTGAGCTTGGCGAGGGCGGTGCATGTAGTTTATTTGGTTACTTACAAGATGAGCCATTCAAATTAACTGACTATATTAAAAATGATGAGCAAACACAGTTTAAGCTGGCTACTTTACAAAGTATTGTAAGCTACATTGAGCAGCAAACAGGCGTTGATTGGTATGGTATTTATCAATCAACTAATACCCCCGAAGGTAATCAACTATTAAAATTGGCTTATCATGGTGCGCCTAGTCGTCCGTTGTTTCCTTTAACGCAAGCATTTGCGGCTGGCAGTAACAACGTACAGGTTGCGCTATCCCACAAGGGCCGCATTATTAATAACGTTGAAGCGTATTTATCACAAGGTGGTGAATACTACACATGCGATCCTAAAGTTAAATCAGAAACCTGCCTACCTTTATTTAATGAACAAAATGAATGCGTTGGTATTGTGGATGCAGAAGCCTTTAAAAATAATTTTTTTGATGAAAAGACGCTTGCCGTTTTAATAGCATGTTGTATTAAAATTCCTCACTTTCTAGTGTAAATAACGCTAGTCAATATGATGTGCTTTTATGTTAAGCTTAGCTTAACAGCTAACCCCTAAATAACGATAAGAGATAGCCAATGTTCTCAGTATTAAAACCATTACCAACAGATCCTATTCTTGGCCTTATGGCGGCCTATAAACAAGATACAAACCCTAATAAAATTGATTTAGGTGTAGGTGTCTACAAAGATGAGCAAGGCAATACACCGGTTCTTAAAGCGGTTAAAAAAGCTGAAGCGTTTCGTCTTGAAAACGAAATGAGCAAATCTTACATTGGTTTAGCGGGTAATTTAGATTACTGCCAAAAAATGGAGCAGTTACTATTAGGTGAGCATCAAGTATTACTAGCTAACCGCGTACGTACCGCGCAAGCTCCTGGTGGTACGGGTGCACTTCGTGTTGCAGCTGAATTTATTAAGCGTTGTAATACAGACGCGACTGTTTGGGTAACTAACCCAACATGGGCTAACCATATTAGCTTGTTTGAAGCTGCAGGCTTAACAGTAAAAGAATACCCATATTACGATTACGAAAATAAAGATTTATTGTTTGATGAAATGATCAACACACTTAAACAAGTGCCTAAAGGTGATGTGGTTTTACTGCATGCATGTTGTCATAACCCAAGCGGTATGGATTTAAACGAAACACAGTGGAACACGGTTGCCGAACTGGCAAAAGAAGTTGGCTTTACACCACTTGTTGATATTGCATACCAAGGCTTTGGTGCTTCACTTGAAGAAGATGCACGTGGCTTACGTATTTTAGCCGATGCAGTAGAAGAGCTAATTATTTGTTCTTCATGTTCTAAAAACTTTGGCTTATACCGCGAGCGTATTGGTGCATGTTCACTAATTGCAAAAGACAGCGCAACAGCAGATATTTCAAACTCTGTAATGCTAAGCGTTGTACGTAGTATTTACTCAATGCCGCCAGCGCATGGTGCTGACATTGTTAATACTATTTTAAGCAGTACAGAGCTTACACAATTGTGGCACTCTGAGCTTGATGAAATGCGTAGTCGTATAAATGGCTTACGTAGCTTAATTAAAGAAAGCTTAGCAACTAAAGATATTGCTCAAGACTTCTCATTTATTGAACGCCAAAACGGTATGTTTTCTTTCTTAGGTATTAATAAAGAGCAAATTGCTCGCCTACAAAAAGAATACGGCATTTACATAGTTGGCTCTAGCCGCGTAAATGTTGCAGGTGTTAGTCATTCAAATATTGAATACTTTTCAAATGCTGTAGCTGACGTTTGTAAATAAACGCAGTTAATATAAAAAACCGCACATCATTACTAATGATGTGCGGTTTTTTATTATCTAAATTTAAACAATTAGCAGCAACCTTTAACCGATAGCAGGAATAAGCCCCGCCATTTGCATAAACTGCGCAGCAATAATAGTTATGCCACATATAGCTGCTATACCAAGCCCAACATTCCCACTTTTAACTTGGTAGCCTGTTTTATTTGATGTTGTACGCTGTTTATAAACCATTGCTACAGGCAAAAATATTGCCAGTACAACAAGTGCTATTGCTGCGTACCCTAAGGCCATAATAAAGCCTTGAGGATAAAACAATGCAAAGCCAAGTGGCGGAATAAACGTAATTAAAGCCGTTTTAATTCGGTCTGTTTTATTGTCACCCTTTTTAAATGCATCAGCAAAAAAATCAAATAACCCTAAACTCACCCCTAAAAATGATGTCGCAAGTGCTAAATCAGCAAATAACTTAACGGCCGTTGCCACACTTGGGTTATGCGCAATACTTGCCACGCTAGATACAAACCCATTAAGACCTTGGCTGTTGAGTAAATCAGCTTGGCTCATAATACCTTGGCTAAGTAGTTGCCAAAAAATATAAATGACTAAAGGTAGGGCGGCTCCAGCAATCATTACTTTGCGCAGTACTTTTATTTCAACACCAACATATTTAACAATAGAGGGGATAGATCCATGAAAGCCAAACGAAGTAAATATAACCGGTATAGCTGAAAGGATTAACCCTTGCTCCACAGGCATCTCTAATAAATGCTTACCTTGCACATAAGGGGTAAGCATATAAAACAAACTAGCTAATACAATAATTTTTATTGTAAATAACACTCTATTTAGTTTATCTACCTTGCTAGTGCCTAGCGTTACTACACTTGCAATAATAACAGCAAGAATCACAGAGCCAAACTGTGGGGCTATATCTACATCAAAGCCTATATTTATACGCGCTTGAAGTTGTGCACCACCACCTGCAATATAAGCAGCGCATAAAGCGTAAAATAAAAAAACCATCGAAAAATTCGCAATATATTGTCCGCGCTTTCCAAGCCATAATTTAGCCAATGTATTTAATGTTGCATCGCGTGGTGCATATTGGTGTAGCTCTAACATGAGTAGTGCGGTGTAGGTCATTAGTAACCAGCTAGCAATTATTAATGCAAGTGCAGTACTAAACCCAAGCCCGGCAGATGCAATTGGCAATGCCAACATACCCGCACCAATAGTGGTGCCTGCAACAATTAACATGCTTCCAGTTGTTTTATTTTTAAGCACTTAATTACCTTAATTATTATTAATATTGATGCACCATATAACTAGTTGCTCAAATCTCAAATAGTTTTGTAATAAAAGAGCGGTATTAAAATGTAACTTACAATTTACAACTGTATTTATTAAGGACTTTAGTGTTTAAAAAGTACTAAAACACAGTAGTGAGCGTATAATTTATTCTTTGTTTTATTCATTCATATAAAGCGTAGGGATGGCACGTGCCAGTTAAAGTATCGTATTTTTTCATGGTTCTTATATGGTCTACTGCACCACTGGGTATAGTGTGGAGTAGTGAAACTGTATCGCCAACACTTGCAGTGTTAATGCGAATGCTGGTGGGGCTATTGTTAGGCGGCTTAATTGTTGCCATTACAAATATTAGAGTGCCTTGGAGCAAAAATGCATGCTTACTTTATTTTTATTCGAGTATAGGTATTTTTGGCGGTATGTTGTTGAGCTATATGGCAGCTAAAACAGTCCCTTCTGGTATTATTTCGCTTATGTTTGGCCTTGCACCTATTTTGTCGGGGTTGCTTGCTCAGCAATTATTAAATGAACCTAAATTTAGCCCGATTAAATTAGTTGCGTTAGCGTGCGCCTTAATTGGCTTATATTTTGTTAGTTATAACCAAGTACAAAACTCGCAAACTCAAGGGCTTGGGTTGCTTTATGTGTTTATGGCTGTCTGCTTTTTTAGTTTAAGTGGTGTGATGATCAAGCGTGTACAGATTGCGATTCACCCTATGGCAACAACATTTGGTGCCTTAGTTTTTGTAACCCCACTCTTTTTTATTGCTTGGTGGTTATTAGATGGTGAGTTGCATATACAAAACTGGAGTGCAAAATCATTGTGGGCTATTGGTTATCTAGGAATATTTGGATCTTTAGTAGGGGCTTTGGCGTATTTTCATGTGCTGCAAAACCTAAATGCAAGTACGGTATCACTTACTACACTTATAACTCCTAGCTTTGCGTTAGCCTTGGGAGCTTGGCTAAATAATGAGTCATTAAGCCAAGAACTAATAATTGGTGCGGTTATTATTTTAATTAGTCTAGGTTTTTTCCAATTTGGTGATAAGTTTTTAAGGCGAAAGAAAGTAAACACAAATTAGCTTTACTACATTTTTTCAATTTAGTGATAAGTTTTTAAGGCTAAAGAAAGTAAGCGCAAATTAGCGTTACTACATTTTTTCAATTTGAATAATTAAACGACGGTTTTTGTCTCGGCTTAAAATGTTATCGTTATTATCAACAAAGCGTTTTTCGCCTAAACCGGTGGTTTGTACTTTTGTTTCATCAACACCCAAGCTCACCATATAATCTTTTATAGTTTTGGCGCGCTTGCGCGATAAATCTAAGTTATTCCAGCGTCCGCCATAACTATCGGTGTATGAGTCAATACTAATGGACTCTATGCTTGCATCATTTTTTAAATACTCAGCAATCTTATCAAGACGTTGTTGCGACGATTTAGTTAATTTACTGCTGTTAGATTGATAGTTCATTACAGTAAACGAAATATCTTCAAAGCTGTAAGGGAGTAGCTCATCACGGCATTGTAAAAAAGCCCAGTAAGCTTGTTTAAAGTTTACGCTCGATATACCAACGGCAATTTTATCGGCACTGTTTTGCCAGTCTTGATAATAAAAAGTAGGGTAGTAGCCTTTTTCAAGCTCAGTAAGCATTTCCCATGCGGTTTTATTGCCTAGCTCGCCATCAAACTTTTTAAGTAATTTCATATTTGCAATATCGCGAGCGGGCAATCCTGCACGCCATGTAGGTGGCACTGCTTTTAAACCTGCAATTGCGTAGTTATCTGGGCGTACAACCATATCTAAATTAAATGTTAAGTTTTTACTTTTACTTGCAGAAGCTTTAAATATAGCTTCACCGTAATAAGGAACCTCATGATTTAATTGGCATTGTAAGCGCGTTGTTTTAACTACTTCCCAGTTGGAGTTGTCTTGGGTTGCTGTGTATTGGCGCATAGCAGCTTGCGAGTGAGTACTGCAAAACACCGCACTTATACTAAGGCTAATAAATAACAACTTATACTTCATGGTGCTCTCCAGCTATCCGGGAATGCCAATAATTTGGCAAATTAACGACTGCAATGATTAGTTTGCTCTCTACGTAACTAACTTATAAGTTAAAGCAAGTTATGTGCCTACAATTTTAAAGCAATAAATACTTAAATCCCCTAGCCTAGGGGGCATCAATTTTGACATAATAGTCAGCTTACACGTATAAACAAAGAAGACTATGGCAAATACTGAGCAAACACCTTTCGCAAAACGCTTTCGTGGATTTTTTCCTGTTGTTATTGATGTTGAAACTGCAGGTTTTAACAAAGAAACAGATGCCTTGTTAGAAATAGCAGCCTCTGTTTTAAAAATGGATGACGATGGACTGCTCAGCATAGATCATACTGTTCATTTTCATGTTCAGCCATTCGAAGGCGCTAATATAGAACAAGCAGCCATCGACTTTAACGGTATAGACCCGTTTTCACCATTACGTGGCGCAGTACCTGAAGATGAAGTAATTAAAGAAATATGTAAAGTAGTACGCAAAGCGCAAAAGGCTGCTGGGTGCCAACGCTCAGTTATTGTGGCGCATAATGCCGCATTCGATCATGGCTTTTTAAATGCAGCAATAGAGCGTAATAACATTAAGCGTACGCCATTTCACCCGTTCGTAAGCTTTGATACAACATCTTTAGCGGGTTTAGCGTTAGGGCAAACTGTATTAGCAAAAGCATGTAGAGCGGCTGGTATAGAGTTTGATAACAGCCAAGCGCACTCAGCGCTTTACGACACAGAACGTACAGCCGAGCTTTATTGTTTAATAGTAAACCGCTGGCAGCAATTAGGTGGTTGGCCATTAGCGCCAGTAGATGACGCTGATGCTGAAGTTGAAACTGAAAATGACGAAGAAACTAAAACGTCTGAGTAATTTTACCCTCAGTTAGCTTAACTAGGTGGGGCGGGTAAATACGCGAAAATTGTTTAGAATCTTTCGCTATTTTAAGCTCCACACCAGGGTGCATTAATTCATTTACTTTTAAACGACTGCTGGCAAGTAATTGCACTATTTTTTGCTTAATAAGTAGTTTTTGACGATGAATATGCGCAGAGCGTATTTTTATATGCTTTTCATTTTCAGTTATCTTATTCATGAATTGCTGACGCTGAGCAGCCCCCGCAATTTTACTTGCTTTTTCACGAGCCTGTTGTAAAGCGGTTACTTTAGTCGCAAGTACTTTTTCAAAATCGGTTATTTGTGTTTGCTTTTGGCGAAGCTCAAACCAGAGCTGCGCTAAAAATACGCGTGTTTTAGTACCGGCTGGCGCGCCTAGCTCACCTGTTTCAATGCGCATAGCATCTAAAATATTACCGCCAATAATTTTACCTCGCGGGTCATTTGCTTTGCCTACACGTATTAATCGCCTAGCACTCAAATCACAATGCAGAGCTTGGCGTTCAATAAATAAATCTTGTTCGGATTTAATATTGCAGTACTGGGCATAGCCAATCGAAATAGTTCGCTGAGCGGTTATACAGCACGTAAATGCTTCCTCGCCTTCACGTTTTCGGCCAATTGCGCCAAGCATAATGGTTACCGCACTTTTACTTTCAACAGTTCCTGATTCCACAAAACCAAGTACCGTAATATCACCGTTGGCTTTTACACGCATGCCGTCTTTAATATCGCCAGTAATAATTACGCTACCATCAAAATCAACATGGCCTGTACTTACATCTACGTTATCAAAGCATAAAACGTCATCTACACGCATACCACGGGGTAGGGCAACGGGCACACCTTTGCAGTCGGCAATAAGCATATTAGGATTATTAGGATCTACTTTTGTACCTTCGAAAGGCTGGAGTTGGTGATCTTTACCTGGTTTTGCACTAATTGAATCGCCAAATACCGTATAGCCTTCTTCTCCAGGGGTCGCTGCAATACGCTGCATTAAGGGAGTGCCAGGTTTTACGGTGATAATAGCGCCAAGGTTTTTCATATCAACCTTACCGCCTTCTTTAGCTTGTGGGCTAAGTACTCGGTCTTGAGCTGTTGAGCATAAACGCACAAATTTAGCATCGCTGCCTTCTTTTGGATTGCGCCCATGTGCAATTATGGCACTGTAAGAGCTTCCTGCTGGTTGCTCAAACTGCTGGCCTAAAAAGGTATCAAGCGCACGAGGACTTATTCCTTTTTTAACACCTGCATCAGCAAGTGCTTTTTGCGCGCCTTCCATAGACAAAAGTGCGCCACCTTTAGCGGTAGTTAATGTTGCTTCTGCGACCATGTTTTTTTCATCAATATTAATGATAAGCGACGCATCTACAGCTTTAGCAACGACAAGCGATACTTCCTGATAATTTTTAGTTGGCGCAAAAAGCTTTCCAATATTGGCAATGACAGCTTCGTACTCACTAAACTCAGATTGCTCTAGCATTTGCGTTAACTGAGTACTTGTAACAGGAAAACCACTATCAATAGGGTGACTTTCTAAAGAGACAAACCCTGTACTTTTATCAAATGAAAAAACCGACATTTATTAATTCCCTACTCTATGCCTGTTATTATTTTTTACAACTAAAGGTTTAGAAATAGCAAAAACCTTAACTCCTCATTTGAACACAGGTTAAACACATTGTTAAGTAAATGTTTATATAGGCTTGCATAAACTAAATTTTGGTTACTTAACACGCGATTGGCACATACAATTAAAATAAAGCGTTACTAGGCCTTGAGTATCAGTACTTTACTCAGTTATACTGTTTGCACGCTCTGAATTGAGTTACTAATTCAGGGGCTGATTAGGATTCGACGGAATTCAAGAAGCCCAAGGTGCATGTCGAGGTGCGGTTTGCCTCGTTAAACAGCCGCAACCTAAAGTAATCGCAAACGACGATAACTACTCTCTAGCAGCTTAGGCTGGCTAGCGCTCCTTCCATGTATTCTTGTGGACTGGATTTTGGAGTGTCACCCTAACACCTGATCGCGACGGAAACCCTGGCCGGGGTTGAAGCGCTAAAACTAAGCGGCCTCGCCTTTATTTACCGTGTTTGTCCGGGACTTAAAGGTTAATTAAATGACAATACTAAACATGTAGTACCGACGGTCGAGGCTTTTCGGACGGGGGTTCAAATCCCCCCAGCTCCACCAATAAAGGTTTTTTGAACTCGTTATTCGAAAACCATAAGAAACCCGCAAATTTGTTAATCCAAATTTGCGGGTTTTTTTATGGAATTTATAAAATAAAGTTTAAGTATTTATAATTGCGCGTAACTTCATTTTTATCGCAATTATAAAAATACTGAATAACGACAACATACTTATTAACAATGTTAGATTAAGTATTGGGTTGCTGCTTTGCTCATCCGCATTGGCTGGGGAGGTGTTGGTAGCTTGTGTGTTTTGATGTTGCCTAATATAGCTTTGGCTGATCCAATCTACTGCGTTTATCCATTGTACTTTGGCGGGGTCAGTGTTGTTTAGCATCCCTATTGCGTGCTTATCGTTATCTAAGCTTTTTGAAAGTTGTATCAGTTGCTGCCAAAATTCATTTTTAGGGCCTAGGTCGTCTATTTCTTGTAGGTGCTGTTGTAATTTATCACCCCCCATCGTTTTTATATCAGCTTGTCCTGTACTTTGCGCGTAGCTATTTATTAGCGATGAAAAGCGACTAAAGTACTCATTACTTTTTTGCTGTGTAGGGTTAGCTGTTCGCTCGTTTGTTACTTTTTGTGTTGGTTGATTTAAGCTATTTTGATCAATCAAATATTGTTTATAGTTTTGGTAACTTAAGTTGTTTGTAGTTGTGTTATTTGTAGTTGTGTTATTTAGAGTGCCAAAGTTGTTTTTAAGTGCATTAACACTGATCACTACACCTACTAAGGTAATAATACAAAGTGCGCAATAGCAAAAGTACAATGCGCTTTTTAAAGTGTTACGCAGTAGTTTATATTTATTATAACTTTGCTTAATAGCTGCAGTTGTATTTGGGGCTTCGTCTGTATCTAGGCGTTCATTTTGTATTGAAATACTTTTGTCGTTAGTACTTTCACTAATGTGTTTATCTGTATTTTTACTGTGCTCAGTGAGTGCTATTTGATTATTTTGAGATTGAGAGATTACAGTAATGAGTTGAGGTTCTACTTTAGTAATCAAACCTAGCTTTTTAAGTGAGGATTCTGTTTTAACAGCATCAATACTCGATAAGTCTTTTTTTAAAGCGTAAGCTTTTCCATCAAATAACTGAACAACAATATTATGAGGAATATTAAGAAGTTGACTGAGTTGTTCTTGGGCAGAGGTAAGGTCAGTATCTTGATATAACTGACCATTAAAAACAATTTTAAATGTAGCGCTCACGTTAGTACCTTGCTTGTGTAATTCCATTTTTGGAATTTTATTTTTATTATTTGATACACAAAGCTAACTTAACAGATAAAGGGTATGCTTTCTAATGATTTGCGATTAAAAAAGCCTTAACAAACAGCGTTAAGGCTTTGGCGTGTAGCTGTTACTTTATCGTTTAGCGAGTGATTTTACAGATTGCTTTTGATCACTTGCTGGTTGGGTTGCTTTGTCTATTAATGTTTCAAGTGGTTTATTTCGAACGCACATAAGTACTTTGTTCATTGCTTGGCATGTGCCTGTCGCTTTTTTATCATGGCTTGTGTAGCTGCAATCTTCATTAATGGCTTTTGCTTCACATGCTTCCCAAGGCGCATTTGAGCCGTGGCCTGCATGACTTAGCGCTGAGCATGAGGCAGCAAGTAAAAAGCCAGTGGTTAGTGCTTTTATCACGTTAAATATTTTCATTAGTATCTCAGTTAATTATTTGGCCAGAATGCGAGTTATCTTGCGGTAGCACCTTTAAAACAACCAATAAACATGTTTTCAGATACATCGGCTGCATGGTAGTGGTATCCGCGTGTATCGTCGGTGTGGCCTCTACATTCGTCTAAATTAGTGGGTTCTAATCCATCTTCGTTAAGCATGCCAAATATACCAAATCCATCGAGTGCATAACCCATCATGGCGGCATGACCATCTGATTGAATTTGTGTTTGGCTACAACCTGCTTCACCGTGGTAGTGATAGCCTGCTACTAAGTTAATATGGCCAGCGCAATCATCAAAGGCTGCAATAGTGTATGCGCCTAAAATAGCCTCAACAGGGGCGGGTGCAGCAAGTACAACACCATTGAGAGCAACACCTACATTAGCGTTACCAATACTGCTATTTTGAGTGGTTGTAACAGGCGTTATTGGAATTAAAAATGATTCTGATATACCGCCATCAACATAATCAATAGAGCATTCTACGCAGTGGTTTTGGTATTGTTCTTCTACGTTTGGGCGTGCAGCGCCATCACACGATTCTTGTGTGTCGGTTACATTTACAAGGCCTGTACCTTCGTCGTATAGCTGCCAATGACTATCGTTATATAATGTAGGTAGATTTAAAATAAAGTCTCCGGTTATATCGTAAATCTCACCGGTGCCATCAAACCAAATACCGGCTTCGTCAGCTGTTGAGGTGATATTTTGAGGGCAAAATACACCAATCTCGTAATTTGAAGGCGCACCGGCAATATCAATTTTGTAGCATGAGGCTTCATCGCCATTACTTAGCGTACATGTTTGAGTGGTAATTGATGAAATGAGCGCATCGCTTTCAAAGTTAAAAGGGTCGACTTCTACAACAAAATCGGTTGAAGTATCTGTTGTAGTTCCCTCATCGGTGGTTGTTTCAGTTACGACGGTACTTTCAGCATCGCTACCGTTACAGGCAGCTAAACCCAGTGCGAGTATGCACACTGCAAGCGGTGTCAAAATTGGTGTGTTAAATCTTCTCATCAAAAATATCCGGTAATGAAGTTGAATGTATAATATTTGTTAAATGTGCAAACAAAGTGCAAAAACAACGCAACATAGTACATAGCACGAGATAGAAGCTGATAAAGTTGCTATAAATGTGTTTAGTACCTTTTTTACTATTAAATACTGCGACTTAAAAGTACTTAAATAGGCAGTGGAGTTTTATGGATTTTTTATTTCCCGACAGCATGTCTTTATTTTTGTTTTTATTGTTAATGATCACCGCTGGCTTTACTTCTTTTATATCTGCTGCATTTGGTGCTGGTGGCGGATTAATGCTGCTTGTTGTTATGGCGTCGTTTATGCCAATGGCAGTTGTTGTGCCCGTGCATGGTTTAGTACAGCTTGGCTCTAATGCAAATAGGTTTTTACTCAGCTTTAAGCATATTGATAAAAGCATGTTTGTATATTTTGCGTTAGGCGGCTTAGTAGGGGCGGGGTTATCAAGTTTTGTTATTGATGATATATCGCTTGATGCTATGAAGTTAGTGGTCGCTATTTTTGTTATTTATTTACTGTGGGGTAAAACGCCACCTATAAAATTAACCTCTAAGGTGTGGCGTATGGTCGCCGGTGGAATAACTACTTTTATTTCTATGTTTGTAGGGGCAAGTGGCCCATTAGTTGGTAGCTGTTTATATATAAATAATTACGAAAAGTTAAAATTTACGGCAACGTTTTCGAGCATTATGAGTGTGCAGCATTTATTAAAAGCGATAATTTATGGCGCTGTTGGTTTTAGTTTTTGGCAATGGATACCGCTTGTAATTGCCATGGTAATAAGTGGCGCTGTAGGAACTTGGTTCGGAATTAAATTACTTAAAAGGATGTCTGGGGATAAATTTAAGCGTGTTTTTAGGATAGTTTTAACGTTATTAACGCTACAACTTGGTTGGCAAGGTATAAAAATATTACTCCACTAATTTGTTTAGTGGAGTAAATTTAATTTTATTAAACATAAATTATTTAAGAGGATTAAATAATTCATTGCGCCAAAAAGTTACTGATATAGAGCGACTATACTGTAATTTTTTGCCTTATCGATGAATTACATATTCTTTGTAATAATTGTTCATACGTTTAATTAAATTGGTATTAAAGCTTATTTAACAGCGGCTTTAATTGGCTTGTCGCCGTCAAACAACTTAAAAATGCGGTTACTAATAAATGAGTTGGTCGCAATATGTAATAATGCATTGGCTACGTTTTCGCGGCTAATTTTAGCTTCTGAACGATCACTTGGTTGCTGCGTAGTTACTTGCATTGATGCACTATCGTCAGTCAATGTACCAGGGCGAACAATGGTATAATTTAAACCACTGTTTATTAGGTGCTCGTCAGCCATGTGCTTAGCAACCAAGTAAGGTTTTAAATCACCTTGAATCGAATCTGGATCGTCTGCACCAATTGAACTGACCATAATAAAGTGTTTAACGCCGTGCTCTTTAGCGAATGTAGCTGCTTTTGCTGCTGCCCATAAATCAATGAGTACAGTTTTATCATCGCCTGTACTTCCACCAGAACCAGCAGCAAAAATCACTTGGTCACAGCCTTTCATTGCATCACCAAAATCGCCTTCAAGATCTTGCTCAACAATAGTTAAAAAAGAGCTGTTTAAATCGCTTAACTTATTTTTGTCACGCACTAATGCCACAACATTTTGCTCATTTTCTAAAAGTAGCTCAGTTGTCATTTTACCTATTTGTCCGCTTGCGCCAATAATTAGGGTCTTACTCATAATTAACTCCTTCCAATAAATAGTAAAAGTAATGTGCTTACAAACAGACCTTGGGGTAGGGGATTATTTTTAAAGGGTAAAAAAGAGTTTAAATGAGCTAATTTCAAAAAATACTTTAATTAAAGTGCGATGCTTAACTGAGTATTAAAATTAGCTGCTTTTGGTGTGTTTTTTTAGACCTTTTTATTCAACCATTATACTCACTTCGGTCACATAACTACGGCGGTATAGACTAATACGGACTTTACGTTCTTGGTAATTATAAAACAAAGTGCGGTATGTACTATTGCCATTTGTTTTTAAAGGTTCACCTAATTTTTGCTGATAAAAGCGAGTGATATCAGAAATTGAATCGGTTAAATAACCAGTGCGTACCATTGGGTATTCGCTTGCTACATCCATCGTTGTAACAAATTCTTCAGGAAGTGGGATTTCAGTGACGTTTTGGCTGAGTGCGTTAAACGATAGAGTGCATAGCAATATTATTAAAAATGCTAAAGTTTTCATTAGAGTCCTTTGAGTAATAAATTCCTTTTATTGGTACTTATTTTACCCCAATAAGCACCTTTGTCATTTAAATTTTATTACGAATTAAGTCTCGCACTATAAATCGTGCAGGATGAATAGCTTGGCTTACACGTTCGCTTAATGGGCGGGGTTCGTTATTTAAACAACTTACGAGGTGGTCTGCACTTAGCGGTGCGCTGCATAAAGCGCGTGCGCCAAAACCGGTGAAAATATGTAGGCCTTGTTGTGGTTTATTAAGTTGCTCATATTGGTAGCGTTTACCTAAACGTAGATTAGCAAAAGCCATTATATAATCACTTTGCTCGCACCATTGCCCTGCCATTGGTAGGTGATCTATAAATGTGCAGCGAACAGCCGCTTTTGCCGAGGTTATATTGCCAAGGGTAGAGGCAAATTCACTTTGGTCGTAAAAACTAAGTAACTGTTCTTTGTTAGTTAGGTTGTCTTGCTCGGTAACTTGGCGGCTTTTAGTGTTTTTTTCAAATGTGGCACCCATGCAGTGATGATCTAAATAAGCCGGGGTAAAATACCCTTTATGGCATAGCACTGTTTTAAGTTTGCGTGATTGCTCACTTGCCTCAATATGTGAAACCTGACCGCGTACGCCCACTATAGGTAGCGCTTTTGTTTGCTCAAATGCATCGCTGTGCTCACCTGCACAAATAATTACATCGCTAAAAGGGCCTAGCTGCTCATCATTCGTTAATAAAAACCAACCGCTATCAGTTTTTTTAAGCTGCTTTATATTGCAGTTAAATAGGCTTTTAAATGGGCTTATGCTATTTGCAGCGCTTAGCATAGCGTTTACTAATTGTGGCGGGTTAACCCAGCCGCCTTGTTCAAAAAACACGCCTGAATAACCTGTTGTTACGCCGGCTATTTCATCGCCTTGCTCTGCGGTTACGTTACGCATTAGCTGGGTTGGCCACAGTTGCTTTTGTGCTAAGTTTTCGTGCTTATCAGCGAGAGGTTTTTTCACTGCGTGTTGTAATACGCCGCACCAATCGTAATCAAAATTAAAACCACTGCTAAGTAAGTTGTTATATAGGCGTTTGGCGTATAAAAAGCTATGTGCAAACAATTCGCTGTGCGGCGAGTTTTTAGCTTGTAGGTGAGGGTAAATAGCGCCTTGCACATTGTGCGAAGCCCCCATTGCAGGCTTTTCATCTTGGCAAAATAATTGGCTGGTTATGCCACGTTTAGCCAAGCTGTATAAAATACAGCTACTGGCAATACCACCGCCAATGACCGCTACATTTTTTAAAGTACTGCTATCTTGATTAAAATAAGCGGGGGTTGATTGAGCGTTATTAACATGTTTAAGTTGGCCAGTAAGCATATCTTCTTTTTGATTAAAATCTTTGGCTTTTTTAGTACTAAAACCAGCCTCTATTAATCCTCGTTGAACAAAGTCAGCGGCAGTAAAAGTCGATAAGGTTGCATTAGCTCTTGTTATATCAGCCATGGAGTTAAATAAACTTTGCTGCCACATATCAGGATTTTCACTTGGCTCAAGCCCATTTAAATACCAAGCATCAACAATTCCTGTTTGCGGGTAGCTCATTGCTTGTATTGATTCAAGCGCATCACCAAAGTATAAATCGAGAACAACACTGCCATTATTAAATTCGAGCCGGTGGCATCCTTCTAAATTAATTGGGTAGTTTACTGTTAATTGCTCACTAAAATAACTTAAGGTAGGCCAAGCGGTTAATGCTTGTTTTAAGTCTGTTAATGTTAAGGGATACTTTTCAAACGAAATATAGTGTAGGCGTTTTACGCTTTTTTCACATTCATTTTGAACTTGCATCCGCTCAAGGTGGTCTTTAAAGCGTTGCCACGTATTTAAAAAGTTTAAACCGGTACCAAAACCGGTTTCGGCAATAACAAAATGTGATTGGTCATGATTTTGTAATCGTACATCTATATTATTTTGCTCATAGTACACATAATGCGATTGAGCTAAGCCATCGTCATTAGAAAAATAAATATCACCGGAGTCATTAGTCAAAGGTGTACCTAAATTATTAATGTGACTATGTGCGTTTTTAATCATAATTTCTTAAATTTATAGATATATTTTTAATTATTTTACGGGTTTTCTTTGTAATAGTCTGGCGTTATTTATAAGCTAGCAGTTCAGAGTACAAGTGTACGCTAGAAAGCTGACCACTTAGGTGATTAAATTCGCGTAAAATAGAATGCAATTAAGTATTAAGCTAAGGGAATTACCCATGAGAAGAGCTGTAATTACAGGTATCGGTGTTGTATCAAGCATTGGTAACAACAAAGAAGAAGTATTAGAATCGTTAAAAACGGGCAAAAGCGGCATCGCTTTTAACCAAGAATTTGCCGATTACAAGTTACGTAGTAACGTATCGGGTAAAATTGATATTGACGTTAAAGCACATGTTGACCGCAAAGCAATGCGCTTTATGGGTGATGCTGCTGCATATTCTTATATTTCGATGACTCAAGCAATTGAAGACTCAGGTTTGTCTGACGACCAAGTATCAAATGAGCGCACGGGTATTATTGTTGGCTCTGGCGGTGGTTCGTCTAAATGGCAGGTAGAAGCTGCTGATATTTTACGTGAAAAAGGCGTAAAACGTGTAGGGCCTTATATGGTTCCACGTACTATGGCGAGCACTACATCTGCTTGTTTAGCAACACCCTTTAAAATTAAAGGTGTTAACTACTCAATTAGCTCTGCATGTGCAACATCTGCGCATTGTATTGGTAATGCAGTAGAACAAATTCAATTAGGTAAGCAAGATGTTGTATTTGCTGGTGGCGGTGAAGAACTACACTGGACATTGGCAATGGAATTTGACGCTATGGGCGCACTTTCTACTAAGTACAACGAAACACCAGAAAAAGCGTCTCGTACATACGATGCAAACCGCGATGGTTTTGTTATATCTGGCGGCGGCGGTATTGTTGTAGTTGAAGAACTTGAACATGCACTTGCACGTGGCGCGCACATTTACGCTGAAATTGTTGGTTACGGTGCAACATCAGATGGCTACGACATGGTTGCTCCATCTGGCGAAGGTGCAGCACGTTGTATGCGCCAAGCTATGCAAGATGTAGACAGTATTGATTACTTAAACACGCATGGTACATCTACACCTGTAGGCGACGTTAAAGAGCTTGGTGCGATTCAAGAAGTGTTTGGTGGTAAGTCACCAATGATCAGCGCAACTAAAGCAATGACGGGTCATGCCCTAGGTGCTGCAGGTGTTCACGAAGCTATCTTCTCATTATTGATGCTAGAGCACAGCTTTGTAGCGCCTTCAATTAATATTGATGAGCTAGATGAGCAAGCGGCAGGTTTAGATATTATTACTGAACGTCGTGACGTTGAGTTAAATACTGTAATGTCTAATAGCTTTGGCTTTGGTGGTACAAACGCTACTTTAGTTATGAGTAAGTACAAAGGTTAATTTGAGCTTATAAGCCCTAAATATGTAAACACATGTCAGGGCTAAACTGCTTAAAACAAAAAAGGAAAGCCGAGGCTTTCCTTTTTTATTATCGAAAGTTAAATTAACCTTCGTTATGTTCTTTACGCGCTTGCTCAATTTCGTCAGCAATTTCTTGCGCTTTCTGCTTAGTTTTTTCAGTTAACTCGCCAGCAGCTTCTTTGCTTTTAATCCATGCATCAACCGCAATCTCTTTGCCGTCGTCGTACATGTCTAAGCCCATTGTTTTACTTTGCTCTAATAGCTCGTTTAAAGACTCATCATTTTTAAGATCGTTAGTTGTCTCTTTAACGTCGTTCCATGCATCACCAAGCTTTTCTTGCATTTGTGCGCTTTTATCTTTTGCATCTTCTTTTACTTCGTTGGCATCTTCACAACCAGTTAATGTAATTAAAGTGCCTAATAAAGCTAAACCTGCTAATTTATTCATGTGCTATCTCCTTTAGAGACTGATAATTAATTCGAGGCAGACTATACAACAATGAAAATGAACGCCCCCGTAACAAAACGATTAAATTTTAAATTAATGAATGAGCACGATTGGCCTCAATTATTTGAACTCGACCAAGACCCCGCCGTAATGCAGTATTTAACGCGAGGTGTACCTACCTCTTTAGAGCAAATAAAAAATGAGGGAGTGCCTCGTATGCTCGCATATAGAAATGAGCTAAAAGGCTGGGGGCTGTGGAGTATCACTCTAAAGCAAACCAATACATTTATTGGCTGGGTATTAATAAGACCTATGGATTTCTTTAGTGATGCACCAAATTACAGCGATATTGAAATAGGTTGGCGCTTTAAACAAGCGAGTTGGGGGCATGGTTATGCAACCGAGGCGGCTTTAGCATTATGTGATGAACTCATTAAGCAAGATGACGTTAAGGCGATAAGCGCAACTGCACTAAAAGATAATACGGCCTCTATAACAATAATGAAAAAGTTAGGCCTGCAATTTATAAAAAATTATACACATACAGATGAGCAAGGCGACTTACCCGCGGTACTTTATTCAAAAAACGTTTGAAGATGATTAAATATCAACAGCATAAAGATTGACCTGTCCTTAAGTGACGTGCATTAATATGGGCAACAAAAATAATAAATTAAGGATGTTGTATGGGATTGTTTTTTTCACCACGTAAATTAATCGTCAAAAGTGTACTGGTTTTACAGTTCACTACTTTTAGTGTTTTGGCGCAGCCTTTAGCGCAAAGCGCGGTCGCAATGCCAGACTCGTTCAGTGCGGATGCTGCTCAAAGTATATTAGAGCAAGGCGGTAATGCTGTTGATGCAGCTATTACGGCACAATTTGTACTTGCAGTGACGCTTCCTGAAGCTGGAAATATTGGCGGCGGGGGATTTATGCTTATTCAAAAAGATGGCAAAGGCGATTTTATAGATTATCGCGAAACAGCGCCAACAGCGGCTCATCGTGATATGTATTTAGATGAGCAAGGTAATGTTATTGCAAACAAATCAATATATGGCATTCACGCAAGCGGTGTACCTGGCAGTGTAGCGGGTATGTGGCTTGCCCATCAAAAGCATGGCACTTTAAAGTGGGAAACACTAGTACAGCCTGCTGTAACGTTGGCTGAGCAAGGGTTTATAGTTCCGCCTAAGTTAGCAAAAGGTGTTAGCCATTATATAGCCCATCTAAAAGAGCAAAAAATAAATGTAAACTTCGAAAAATACTTTGCTGATGTAAAAGCCAATAAAGTCTTTAAGCAACCCGAGCTAGCGGCAACGCTAAAGCGTATTCGTGATAACGGTCAAGATGGATTTTATAAAGGCGAGACTGCAAATATTATTGCTAAATTTATGCACCAGCATGGTGGTATTATTAATCAAGATGATTTAAAAAATTATACCGCTAAATCACGTACACCCATTAAAGCAAGTTGGAATGGTTATGAAGTACTTACTTCGCCACCGCCGAGTTCAGGTGGTATTGCTATTTTACAGTGGCTCAAAATGTATGAGTTACAAAAACCAGATGCAGGCTTAGCGCATAACTCGACTCAGTATGTGCACTTACTTTCTGAAATAGGTAAACGTGTATTTGCAGATAGAGCAGAGTATTTAGGCGACCCTGATTTTTTTGATGTTCCAGTAAACGCGTTAACTAATATTAACTACCTCAAAGAGCGCAGTAATGGCATTTCGTTAACCGCTATCTCGACTACCGAAAATATTAAACCGGGCCTTAAAGAAAGTGAGCAAACTACGCACTTTTCAATCGTTGATAAAATGGGTAACGCTGTAGCAAATACCACCACAATAAACTTAGGGTTTGGTAGCGGTGTCGTTGTTGAAGGTGCGGGGTTTATTTTAAATGATGAAATGGACGACTTTAGCGCCAAACCAGGCGTTATGAATGTGTTTGGTGCAATAGGCGGTAAAGCTAATGAAATACAGCCACACAAGCGTATGTTGAGTTCTATGACACCGACAATATTACTTAAAGACAACACCGTTAAAATGGTGACAGGTTCGCCTGGTGGCACAACCATTATTAGCTCTGTGTACGAATCTATCTTAAATGCGATAGAGTTTGATATGAGTGCAGAGCAGGTTGTAAATAGCCCTCGTTTTCATCATCAATTGTGGCCTAAAAATATAATTAGAACGCACATTGGTTTAACCGATAGCGTAAAAGCAGAGCTTACAAAAATGGGTTACACCATAGACGAGAGACACTTTGGTGACTTACACGTTATTATTAATAAAGAGGGTCAATTAGATGCCGCTTCTGAAGCATCAGGGCGCGGTAAATCAATTGTTTTTTAAATAAAAAACACCGCGCTAAAAAGCGCGGTGTTTAAAATAATAAAAACTTATTGAGTATCAATTAAATCTTCAACACCCACTATTAGCCATGGAGCATCGTCTGAAATTAGGCGCTCTAAGTGCCAAATTTCTAAAATAGGCTGTTCTTTTTTATCGCCTAAATCACGGTACTTACCTTTAAAGCGAACACTAACCAGCCACGATTGCGCGTTTGTATCTGCGCGCACAAGTTCGGCATCAATAAACATTACTTCAGTGTCTACGCTTTGTATAGCTTCACGCTCAGCTTTAAATTCGGCAACAAGTGCAGGGCTTAAGTATTCAGCCATTGTGGTGTAATCGGCATTATTCCATGCAGTTTGTAGCGTATGGTAATGACTACGGGCACCTTGCAAAAAGCCATTAACGTCAAAGTTAGGTGGTAAATTAAAAGGGACACTTTCACCTTGTGGGGCGCTGTTAGCAAAGCCTGTACTCATTGGCTGCTCGATTGGTGCTTGTTTAAAAGCATTTTGCTGAGCACTTGTATCCGCACTGGCATTTGCAAGTTGTGGGGCACGATTAGCACGTAAAAAGCCTGTTACTAGCTTAAATAAAATAAATAGTCCGCCAGCTAATAAAATCATTTCTAATAGCTGAAAACCTTCAAAATCGTCGCCTAACATCGCTGCAATTAAGCCACCCGCTAAAAGACCACCCAAAACGCCAGCCATAATGCCTTTTTTATTTGATGTGGCTTTAGGTGCTGCTGTTGGGGTTGTTGTATCTGCTTTTTGTTTTTGTGCTGTTTGTTGTGTTGCAGGAGTTTGTCCACGTTTGCTACTGCCAAACTTTTTACGTGCGTGTGCATCAAAACTGGCAGTACATAATAATGCCAATAGTGAAAAAATAACGATGATGTTCTTCATGAAATTCCCTAATTAAAATCGAGCCGCGATTATAATTTACTTTCTTAAGGAATTTAATTAATTACTTTAAAAATCAGAGGTTTTGAGTATAAAAGAAAAGGTTTATTGGTAGGTATATAATCAAAAAACCGCTTAGTAGGGACTAAGCGGTAAATTTGTTTATTTTAAAGCCAACGAATAGCGCCAGTAACGCGTTCGTTATAAGTATTTAGAGGTGCTCCAACACTTGCCACTAAAATAGTATCTGCTTGTGAGCCTCGGTTAATATGACCTTCAAAGCGCTCGTCTTTGAAATTATCATCGCCAAAACCAAATGATTTATTTTCAGAAGGCACTATAAATACCGTCATAGGACCAAAGTCAGACTCAAATATCAAATGTAGCCCTTTTTCGCCTTTAAAATCACAAAACATAGCGTAAGTTACATCACCAGGAAGCTCATCAAGATGACCACCTAATACTGCAAGCTTGTCGTTAACGCTTTGTAGGCTAATGGGCTCTTTTTTATCAAGCGCACTAATTTCGTAGTACACATGGGCAAGCGCATGCTCACCCGCTTCGTGTGCAATATTTTGCTCTGTACTAAAAAAGAAGGCACTAATAGCCACTACAAAAGATGCAGCTAATGCAAGATGCACGCGGTCAAGCTTAAAACGCGAGCGGGCATCAACTACATTTTTTCCTGTTGCTTGCTCTTCTTGTAGTGCTTTTTCTTTTAACGATGTGTTTAAAAGAATGCGATCTGCAAGGTTTTCAGGCACAGGTATATCTAAAGAGTCTTGAATAAATTTATCAAAATCTTTCATATCATTAATAAAACTTTGTCGCTCTGGGTTATTGTTAGCAAACTCCATGAGCTCCTTGTCAATGTCGTTTGGCTGCGCAATAGTGCGGCGACGAAACTCAAGTTCATCCATTATTTTGATGCCCCTTTAAGTTGTTCATCATCACGGCTTAAAGCCTCTTTAAGTTGATTTCGGGCACGGTATAAACGAGTCATTACCGTGTTTTTATTTAAATTAAGTATGCCTGCGATCTCTTCGCCAGAGCAGCCCATTACAACTTGTAGTAATAATGGCTCTCGGTATTCATCAGATAGCAGGGCAATCTGGCGTTGGATAACCGTTTGCTCCATTTCATCATCTAATGAGTGGCTGGTTTCATCAACAAGCGTATCGTTTTCTACGTCGCTGTAATCAAACTGTTTACGTTCAAATCGGCGCGCATTTTCTCTTCGTAATATAGTAAGCAGCCAAGGTTTAGCTGCCTTTTGATCAAGTAAAGAGTCGAGAGAACGCCACGCGCGTAAAAACGTTTCTTGTACTAAATCATCTGCTATGTGCGGATCACGGCATAACCAATAAGCAAAGCGATAAAGCTCTTTATTGTAAACGTGGACCAAGGCTTCATAACGCTTTTGTTTCTCTGCCATATCGATTAAGACCTGATTGTTTGATTTTTTCTTTCCAAGCATAAGCACTTTTTTAATTAAAAATTATTATTTATTGCAAAAAAGACCTGAGTATCGTAATTATTAATCATAAAGGTCTTTTAATACAGCTTGTTGCGACTTTGATGCTTGAGTTTGATAGTTCTCAAGAATTTTAATAATAGCATTAAGATCCGTGTTTGCGCCTTTATTACTATAAAGTTGTGCCTGCAATTGGCTAATGAGGCCATTAAGCTCGCTGCTGTTTACGCGGATGCAAAGCTCATCAATCGCGCCAACATTTTTATGGGTCACCTTTACAGAAAAGTTATTTAATGCGGTGTAAAAAGCTTTCACATCGTTCGTTTTAGCGAGCGTTTTAAGCTCATTTAAGCTCGGCTGAGAAATATCACGGTTGTTTAGTTGTAATTTCTCAGTCGTATTTTTAGTAGAACGGGTCATTAAGTAAAAAATTACAGTACCAATCCATAAAATATACCCTAAAGCGGCAACAACTATTAACCAAAGAGGAGTATCACTTTTAGTTTCAATACGTTGTGTGCCTGTCGTTTCATTCGAAATATTTTCAATAGCAGGTAAATTGTTTGGGTTTGATTGTGGGTTTACCACGGCGGTATTAGGTGCGGTACTACTTGGCGTTACCGTTATAGTGCGCTTTGGTAATGTAGCTACGCTAATACGGTTCATTTTAGTATTAAACCAAGGCAGCTGTATTTTAGGTAAAGTGTAAGTACCTGGTTTTTGCGGCAGTAATGCATACGATGCAGTTTGCTGTGATACAACACGTCCGTCACGTACTGCATTGTTATTTTCTTTTTTATCAGGGTAGCTGCGTATGCCATCAATGGTAGGCATAGAGATTTCAGGTAATTGCTCTTTTGTAACCCCAAGCGCTGTAAGTGTAATAGTACGTGTTATAGGCGTACCTACTTCTACGGTGTTGTCGTTAGGTTGCCATTCTTCATCAAGACTAACCAGCTCGCTTGGTAACCATGCACCTTTATAGTCACTCGGAATTGGTTTGATTTCTACTTGCTGATCGTCGCCAAGAGCTGATACTTCTAATTGACGATAATTTTGTTGTACTCGCCCTTGAAAAGCGGGGCCTGCAATAGTGTACGCACCACTTTTTTGTGGCTGAATCAAATACTCGCGAGTAATAACAAGGTAGCGTTTACCATCAACAAGCTCATAGCTTTCAGTTTGCTTACCCAATTGGGTTAGCTGAGCATCTTCCATACTTGGTGTGCTTAAGCTGCCATCAAGCAGTTCTTTCGCAAGGTAAAGCTTAATAGTGTAAACACCGGCTTCTTGGACAAACAATGAATTACTCGAGAGCGACGTTTTTAAAAATATTTCGTTATTTTTATCTGCATCAACTGAGCGTTTTGCCACTTTTAATTTAATAGGCTGTGAGGTTAACCCTGCAACGCTAAATGCCGGAATAGTGTAATCACCCTCTGCACGGGTCATTAATTTAACTGACCACGTGGTTTGTTTATTAATGCTGCCATTAATAATGTTGGTACGAGAACTTAAGCTTGTTGGGCCTACCACAAAGTCTTTTAACAGCGATGAGGTGTCTGGTTGCTCGCCCTTAACTGTATCGTCTACGGATATATTAAGCATAAAAAATTCACCCGCTAAAACAGGGTTTTTATCTACGCTGGCTTCTAATTTGGTGGCAGCCCACGAAGGCATCGCACTTAATAGCAATAAACAGCAAAATAATCGCATTACCATGATTTTTCGACTCCTGTAGGGCGACGTTTATATTGTCTTTTTTGGGCTTCTAATTGCATTTTATTCCGTAATAAAATAGCCGGATCGTCCGGGACTTTTCTAAGTAGTTGATTAAGCTGTTGTGCTTTTTCTTTTTCTTCATTAGTGAGCTCACTTGCTTGGGCTTGCATAGCTTGTTGCTGAGCACTTTGTTTTTGCTCATCAGTAGCAGGTTGCTCACTCATTGTTTGTGGCTTACTTTGTTGCTGCTCGTCTTGAGGCTGGTCAGCGTCTTTATTTTGCCCTTGCTCACTTTGTGGCTGAGCTTGCATATCAGGTTCATTTTGCTTGTCTGATTGCTCACCAGGCTCACCTTGTTGATCTTTTGATTGTTCAGACTCTTTATCTGATTCTTTATCAGATTTTTCATCGCTTGAGCTTTGACTTTCGTTTTCGCCTTTTTCAGAATCGCTTTTATCACCATTTTGTTGCTTATCCTGTTTTGACTCATCAGAATTTTGCCCTTGGTTTTGCTCATCTTTTTTCTGGCTATCATCTTGGTCTTGAGAGTCGTCGCCGTCGCTTTGCTGATCTTGCTGGTTTTGTTGCTCTTGTTGATTGAGTAATTGTTCAACTAAAGCTTGGTTGTCAGTTGCTTGTGTAAAGTCGTCTTGTAAGGTTTGGGCTTGTTTGTAGGCTTCAATGGCGTCCTCAAGCTTGCCAGCTTTGGCGAGGGCATTACCGTAGTTGTATAAACCGGTAGCCGACTTATCATTACTAAACTCATTAAGTGCAGCATCAAAATTACCTTGCTGGTAAAGCGCCGCGCCTTTTAACTCACTCGATTGCGCCTGTGTTGCTGCATCGTATTCTTTATTATTGTAAGCCTCTAATGCACGTTGATCTGCATTTTGCAAAAGAGTAGGGAGCTCTACGGCATACGCATTTTGCTGCGGTAAAAAACCAAAAGCTAAAAATGCGCCTAACAAGGCAGCGCGTCTAAATAAATACAAACCAAATGGCAGTAATAACAAGAGTCCGTATATACCTGCATCTATTCGCCAAAGTGCGTGGCTTTGTTTTTCGTCTTTCAATAATTCACTCTGTGCATTTGGGGCAAACGTATTTATGTCGTTATTACTAGGCTGGTAACTAGCAAATTTACCACCACTGCTCGATGCTAAATTTTTAAGCTGACTGGCATTGAGAGTAGGTACTACAATTTGGCCGTATCTGTCTTTCAAAAAACCACCTTCAGGTAACTTAATTGGAGCGCCTTGAGCGGTACCCACGCCATATATATTTAATCTATATTGGGTGTTACTGGTAAAGCTACTCACGTCGCTTTGTTCTTGCTGGTCAATACCGTCGGTCACTAAAATAATGTCGCCATCAATATAACCCGCTTGCGTTAATAGCTCTTTGGCCATATCAAGACCGGCTAAAACGTTTGAGCCTTTGTCTGGCATTATTTCAGGGCTTAAGCTTGGAATTAAATTACTGAGTGTTGTGGCGTCGTTTGTTAGCGGCGATATTATATAGGCTGTGCCTGCGTAAGCTACAAGCGCGGTATCACCTTCTCTAAATAGCTCAATCATATCAAGCGCTTTAAAGCGTGATTGCATTAAACGATTTGGTAAAATATCGGTGCTGTACATTGAGTACGACATATCCATAACAATTACACGGGCACTTTTACTTTGAAATACAGGAACTTGTTTTTTCTCAAAGCTAGGCCCAGCACTAAATAAAATGCCAAGGCTGCAAAACAAAGCAACTAACCAAAGTGGCTGGCTGGCTTTAGTGTTTGCTTCGCTCATTATAAATTGTGCTAAATGCGGTGCAATTAGCTGCTCACTGGTGGTTTTTTTATGCTTAATTAAGGCGACAAAAAATAATGCCACAGCAGGTATGAGTAACCATAAAAGAGCGGGGCGAATAAATTCAAAATCCATTAGTTTGGCTCCTTTAATGCACGCAGTGTACTCAGCATTACTTTTAAGCTAATAAGTAAAATAGCGATAAGTAACGGGTAGTAAAATAATGAGCTTTGTGGGCGAAATGTTTGTTCATCAGCGCTAATAGGTTCAAGTTTATCAAGCTCTGCATAAATTTGTTGAAGGCCTGCTACATCTTTGGCCCTAAAGTATAATCCGCCAGTTTGCTCGGCAATCTTTTTAAGTAAGCTTTCATCTAAACTACTGCCACTAGAGCCACCCATATTAAAGAGGCTAAAGCCGCGCGGATTATCTGAGCCAACGCCAATGGTGTACACTTTAATACCTTCCTCGCGGGCTAGCAGTAGTGCATCTTCTGGGTTTAAATTGCCCGCGGTATTTTGTCCGTCGGTTAATAGCACCACAATACGGTTACTCTCATCTTTATTGGCAAAGCGTTTTACCGAAAGACCCAATGCATCACCAATGGCTGTTGCGCGTCCTACTAAACCAATTTGCGCTTCACTGAGCATTTTACTTACTGTTTTAACGTCGCGCGTGAGCGGGGTTTGTAAAAACGCGGTGTCGCCAAATAATATCAGCCCAAGCCTGTCGCCTTGACGCTGCTCTATAAAATCACTGAGTACGGCTTTTACCATGGTAAGGCGGTCAACATATTGGCCATTGTAAGCCATGTCTTGTTCGGTCATTGAGCCTGATAAGTCAACTGCTAACATTATATCGCGCCCTTCATTTGGTAATGAGATTGGCTCATCTAACCATGTTGGATTGGCAGCGGCAGTAACAAGTAATAACCAAATTACCCACTCGAAAGGATTTAAACGTCGTGCGTGTGGCTCAATGCTTTGACTGGTTAAATTGTGCTTTGCAAAACTGGGTATACGTAAACGCATACTGGCATTACTTGCTGCGGGTTTTAATAGTAAAAGTAATAAAGGTAAGGGTATTAATAAAAATAACCATGGCCAGCTAAATTCAAACATTTACTGACTCCTTTATTTTAAATTGCTTAATACCTTGGCGAAATTTTTCGCACAGTGTTGTATCTTTTTGGCTGGGGTTATACAAGCTTAATATTTCTTGTTCTGTAAAGCTCAAACCGGTGAGTGTATTAAGTGTTGTGCACCATTTAGAGGTAGATTGCGCAGCAAGGCGCTTGTCGTAATATTCAATCACTAAACGTTTTAAAATAATATGCAGTTGCTGAGGATTTTGCTCACTTTGGCTCAATTGTATTGCGTAGCGTTTAGGCTTTTTAAATTTATGTTTTTTGTAAAATATATAAATAGCTGCGCACAGTGCTAAAAACAGCAGTGCAATAATAACCCACCAAGCAGGGGCGAGTGGCCACCAATTAACTTGGCTTGGCGCTATTATATCGTGCAGGCCATCGAGTGGATTGGTTTGCATGGTTATTTTCTCACTAATTGCAGCTCAAGCGGTGTTGCTGCATTGAATGATATTAAATTAAGACCCGATTTAGTTAAGCGATTAAAGCGCGTACTAAATGCTTGCTCAGCATTTTTAGCAAAGCGTTCTCTAAAGCTGTTATCCATTAATGGTAGGGCAAAGTCTTGACCATTTGCATTAACAGTAACGGCTTGCTTAAACGCAGGTAACTGATGCTCAAATGGATCGCTTATATGGCAACCAATCAGCTCGCAGTGGCGGCTTAATATTTCGAGTTGCTTAAAGCTGGCATCATCCAGAGCATTAAAATCAGACACCAAATACACTAAGCTGCCTGGTTTTGCTAAATGATTAAGGCGCTTTAGGTTATCGCTAAAGTTGTTAGGGGCTGTTTTATCAATATTGTTGAGCGCTTGCTGGTGGTTGTCGCATAAATTATGACAAAGCTTAAGGACTGCTTTTTCACGGGCGCTGGGCTTTAGCTCCAAATGCGAGTGCTGATTAAACACAATACCGCCAATTCTATCGCCGCGCTGACACGCCGACCATGCAACAAGAGCGCTTATATGCGCAGCTTGCACCGACTTTAATAGTAACTTTGAACCAAACAGCATTGAGTTTGAAAAATCAGTAAATACAAACACAGGGCGCTCTTTTTCTTCTTGAAAGAGCTTTGTGTGAGTCTCGCCGGTACGCGCAGTAACTCGCCAATCAATAGAACGAATATCGTCACCTTGCTGATAATGTCGCACTTCGGCAAATTCCATTCCTCGACCTTTGTGCGGTGCAAGGTATTGCCCTGTTAAGGTGTTTTTTATTTTTACCTTAGGGGCAAGTTCGAGCAATTGCGCTTTGGCTTTGTAATACATCAGCTCTTTGAGTGCTAAATTAACACCGTGGCTATGGCTCTGTTTGAGCCATGCTTGGGATTCTAATTGTTTTTGCATAACTTATGGTACGGCTACAAGTTCAACTATACGGCTTATTACTTGATCTTTAGTAATGCCATCGGCTTGGGCTTCGTAACTTAAAATAATGCGGTGACGCAGTACGTTATGCACAACAGCTTGAATGTCATCAGGTGCTACAAAGTCACGGCCTTGAAGCCATGCATGAGCACGAGCACATTTATCAAGTGCTATTGTTGCACGCGGACTTGCACCAAATTCAATCCAGCTACCTAGTTGCGCATCTAATTTAGCGCCTTCACGAGTGGCAATAATAAGTTGTACTAAATATTGCTCAAGCGGCTCTGCTAAATAAAGGCCTAATATTTCTTTACGAGCTGCAAATAAATCGCTTTGACTAATTTTTTGCATTACTGGTTGTTGCTCGTTAAGCGCTTCGCCACGTGTTAAACGTAGTATATCAAGCTCATGCTCTGCGCCAGGGTAGCCAATACTTAGGTGCAGTAAAAAGCGATCCAGCTGGGCTTCTGGTAACGGGTAAGTCCCTTCTTGCTCTAGCGGGTTTTGTGTTGCCATAACTAAAAATAGTTCGCTAAGCGGATAAGTGTTTTTACCCACGGTCACTTGTCGCTCTGCCATGGCTTCTAATAGTGCTGATTGTACTTTGGCTGGTGCACGGTTAATTTCGTCAGCTAAAATTAGGTTGTGAAAAAGAGGGCCTTTTTCAAATACAAACTCGCTAGTTTGTTGGCGGTAAATATCGGTACCTGTTACATCAGCCGGTAATAAGTCTGGCGTAAACTGTACGCGCTGAAACGATCCTTCAATACCTTTAGCAAGTGCATTAACTGCACGTGTTTTTGCAAGCCCAGGAGGGCCTTCTACTAATAAGTGACCATCAGCTAAAATAGCAATAAGTAGCGCTTGTGTAAGCTCTGGCTGGCCAATGATTTGTGTATCTAAGTACGTTTTTAATTGTGAAAATGCGTTAGCTGCCATAATAAGTGGACTGTCCTCGTCAGCTGGGTTTGTACCTAATAGTGTTAGGTGATAAATACTGACCTATTTATAAGGTTTATAATTGGGTAACTCAAGAGTTAGACTGTATTTTTTAAAATAGTTCGTTATTTTTTAACGATTTTTAGCGTACCACAAAACTTTGTAAATGCGTCTAAAAAAGCCTATTGTGATAGTCGTAATTAAACACTATTTATATAAATTTGTGTTTATCTATTGGCTTTAGTACACGGGTTGTTTAGAATCGAGGAAAACAAACAGGTCAGACCTGTCAGCGGGAGAGCATAAATGTCTGAGCAAAACATACTAAAAACACCAAAGGGCGACCGTATTGCCATAGTCAGCGGCTTACGTACACCTTTTGCAAAGCAAGCAACAGCGTTTCACCATGTACCAGCACTTGATATGGGTAAATTGGTGGTTAACGAAATGCTTGAACGATTAAATTTCAACAAGTCAGAAATTGATCAACTTGTATTTGGTCAAGTAGTACAAATGCCAGAAGCGCCAAATATTGCACGTGAAATTGTATTGGGCACAGGTATGCCGGTATCGGTTGATGCATATTCTGTATCGCGCGCATGTGCTACCAGCTTTCAGGCTATTGCTAATGTAGCTGAGTCTATTATGGCGGGATCTGTAAGTGTAGGTATTGCAGGCGGCGCAGATTCGTCATCAGTATTGCCAATTGGTGTTAGTAAAAAGCTAGCAGGCAGCTTAGTTGATTTAAATAAAGCGCGTACGCTTGGTCAACGTTTAAAAATATTTTCAAAACTGCGCTTAAAAGATTTATTACCAGTGCCTCCTGCAGTTGCAGAGTACTCAACAGGCCTTTCAATGGGGCAAACTGCTGAGCAAATGGCTAAAACACATAATATTAGCCGTGAAGATCAAGATGCGTTAGCGCATCGTTCTCACTCACTTGCAACGCAAGCATGGGCTGATGGAAAGTTAAAAGATGAAGTAATGACGGCACATTTACCGCCATATAAAAGCTTTATTTCAGAAGATAATAACATTCGTAAAAACTCAACTGTTGAAGGCTACGCCAAGCTTAAACCTGTTTTTGACCGTCAGCACGGTACTGTTACCGCCGCAAATGCAACACCATTAACTGATGGTGCAGCGGCCGTACTTATGATGAGCGAAAGCAAAGCAAAAGCACTAGGTTATGAAATACTAGGTTACGTACGTAGCTTTGCATTTTCGGCAATTGGCGTAGAAAAAGACATGTTAATGGGCCCAGCTCATTCAACGCCTATTGCACTAGATAGAGCGGGTATTACGCTTGCTGATTTAGATTTAATTGAAATGCACGAAGCGTTTGCATCGCAAACACTTGCCAATATGAAAATGTTTGCTTCAGACAAATTTGCACAAGAGCATTTAGGTCGCAGCAAAGCAATTGGCGAAATTAACATGGATAAGTTTAACGTTAACGGCGGCTCTTTAGCATATGGTCACCCATTTGCAGCGACAGGTGCACGCTTAATTACGCAAAGCTTACACGAGCTTAAACGTCGTGGTGGCGGTTTAGCATTAACAACAGCGTGTGCTGCTGGTGGTTTAGGTGCAGCCTTTGTATTGGAGAGCGCGTAATGACAGATTCAGTATTTAATTTAGCGGTAGATGAAAATAAAATCGCCGTGGTAACGATTGATGTGCCGGGTGAGAAAATGAATACCCTGCGCAGCAGTTTTGCCGATGATTTAAAAGCGTTACTAGAAGACGCTAAGTCGCAAAATGTAAAAGGCATGGTATTTATAAGCGGAAAAAGCGATAACTTTATTGCTGGCGCCGATGTAAAAATGCTCGATAGCGTTCAAAAGCGTGAAGATGCTTTAGCTATTAGCGAGCTATGTCATCAAGCGTTTTTTGATATGACAAAATTGCCATACACAACAGTAAGTGCGATTCATGGCGCTGCATTAGGTGGTGGTTTAGAGTTTGCTTTAGCATGTGATTACCGTGTTGGTACCGACAGTGATTTAACAAAAATTGGCTTACCAGAAGTGCAACTTGGTTTACTTCCTGGTGGCGGCGGCACCCAACGCTTAACTAAAATTGTTGGTATTCAAAAAGCACTAGAGTGGATGCTAACAGGTAAACAGATTCGCCCTAAGCAAGCTAAAAAAGCAGGTGTGCTTGATGACTGTGTACCGCACAGTGTGCTGCTAAAAGTTGCAAAAGAATTTGCGACTAAGAAAAAGCCACAAGCAAAAGAGCCAAAGCTCGACAATATTAGTAAATTACTAGAGTCAAACCCGTTTGGTCGTAACTTTATCTTTAAAAAAGCAAAAGAAAACGTACTTAAAAAAACGGGCGGGCACTACCCAGCACCACTCGCTATTATTAAAGCAGTGCGAGCTAGTGTAGAGCTTGATGAGCTAAAAGCGTATAAAACAGAAGCTGAAAGCTTTGCAACACTTGTAATGAGTGACGAATCGAAAGCGCTTCGCGGTATTTTCTTTGCAACCACTGAAATGAAAAAAGAGTGGCGCAATGATGACGCACCCGCAATAAGCAAAACTGCTGTTTTAGGTGGTGGACTAATGGGCGCAGGCATTGCGCACGTAAGTGCTGTTAAAGCTAAAGTACCGGTACGTATTAAAGATGTAGCAGAGCAGGGCATTAGTAATGCAATGAGCTACACCTATAAAATTTTAGATAAGCGTCTTAAGCGTCGTATTATGTCTAAAGCTGATGTGCAGTTAACGATGAACCGTATTACAGGTACAACTGACTACAGTGGCTTTAAACACATTGATTTAGTAATAGAAGCGGTGTTTGAAGATCTTGCACTTAAGCAAGGTATGGTTGCAGACGTAGAGCAGCAATGCCAAGCAAATACAATTTTTGCAAGTAACACGTCATCATTACCAATATCGCAAATTGCAGCGCAGGCAGCACGTCCTGAAAATGTAATTGGCTTGCATTACTTTTCACCAGTGGAAAAAATGCCATTAGTGGAAATTATTCCACACGAAGGTACGTCTCAAGAGACCATTGCCCGCGTTGTTAACTTTGCACGTAAGCAAGGTAAAACGCCAATTGTTGTAAAAGACATGGCCGGTTTTTACGTCAACCGTATTTTAGCGCCTTACTTAAACGAAGCTGCTAACTTAATGTTAGCAGGCGAGCCAATTGAAAAGATTGATGCGGCGCTTGTTGAGTTTGGTTTTCCGGTAGGCCCGCTGGCTCTACTTGATGAAGTAGGTATTGATATTGGCTCTAAAATTGCCCCAATTCTTGAAAAAGAATTAGGCGAGCGTTTTAAAGGCCCTGATGCATTTATGCGTATGATTGATTCAAAACGCCTTGGCCGTAAGTCTGGTCGTGGTTTTTATGAATACGATAAAAAAGGCAAAAAGGTTGATGAGTCAGTTTACGAACTATTGGGTGTTACCCCGGCTCCACGTTTAAACAAGAGCGAAATTGCTAAGCGTTGTGTATCGCAAATGCTTAACGAAGCAGTACGCTGTTTAGATGATGGCATTATTGCCAGCCCACGTGATGGCGATATCGGTGCAATATTTGGTATTGGTTTTCCACCATTTTTAGGTGGCCCGTTTAGCTATATGGATAAATTAGGCGCAAGTAAAATAAGCTCTGATATGTCTACATTAGCTAACAGCGATGCTAACTTTGCACCATGTGAATCACTGGTAACAATGGCAAGCTCTGGTGCTACTTTTTATAACGCAACACATGTTGAGGTTGTAGCTCCTGAAGTACAAAGCACTGAGTCACAAGAGCAAAGTGTAACTGAGCCTGAAGTTACCAAAGAGATTGAAACGAAAGAATAAAGTTTCTGCTATCTAAAAAAACCGCATTTAAATGCGGTTTTTTTATAGTTTTTATAAATAAATGAGGAGCTTAATGACATTATTTACACAAAGATTGAGCATATACCAAATGGAAGAATCTGATTGGCCTCTTTTTCTTGCGCTTCATCGCGATCCTCAAGTCCTCAAGTATTGTTTTGATATGCCAATGGAGTCACTGGTAAGAAACCGCTTTGAGATACGCTTGCCTAAGTGGAATGCTAAATCACGTCATCCCCTGTGTTTACTCATTATTAATAATCAAACAAAACAACCTGTGGGTGTTACAGGTTTTGCCTATGACGGAGAAACCGCAGAGCTTGGTTATTTATTATTGCCAGAGTATTTTAATAAAGGCTACGCGACAGAATCCCTAAGAGCTGTGATTGACTGGGCTTGGAAAGAATGTGGTATTAGGCAGTTTAAAGCAGTCGTAACGCGTGGCAATATTGGTTCTGAAAAGGTGCTTGGTAAGTGCGGTTTAACCCATACCGATACACTTTTTAAAGTGCATACAATAGGCGAAAAGTTATATGACGATTTAATTTATACGCTTAAGGTGTAGGGTTTTAATGGGCTAGTAGCCTAGCCCAAAAAGTGTTTACAAGTGAAGTGAAATAGCTTTTCGGTCTTTTTCTGGCATGTTTTCTACGACTAAATTAAATGAGTTATCAATCATTCTCTCAATTTCACCTTGTGGAATTGTGCCGTCTAAAATTACTGTGTTCCATAAGCGTTTATTCATATGGTAACCAGGGATCACTGCCGGGAAAATATCACGCAATGATATTGCTTCATCAGGATCGCACTTTAAGTTAAGCCACCAAATAACCTCACCATCATCATTAGTTTGACCGTCATTGCCAATAGCAAGAGTCGCAAACATTTTATGATTCACTTTATATACATCAACCTCTTGCGCAAATGGTTTTGTAACCTGAACAAGTGGTTTTTTAACTAAATACTCATGTACTTTTTTCTGGTCCATGATCCATTCCTTGAAGTCATACTCGGTAAAGCTACCATAGCAGTTTTTTTCACATTTGATTATATGTATTTTAGTATAAATTAAAATTTTACAAGCTAATACAACATGTAGCGTAAAACCAACGTAATTTTAGTTGAACAAAATCCAGTTCGTGGTATGTTTCTGGCAATCAAAAAAATAATAGGAATTCACACATGCCAAAGGCGAGTGATGTTAAAAAAGGTACTGCTATTGACTTCAATGGCCGCGTTTTAGTTGTAAAAGATATTGTGCGCTCTGTGCCGCAAGGTCGTGCTGGTGGTAGTTTATACCGTATGCGTTTATACGATGTGGTAACCGGTGGTAAAGTTGACGAAACATTCAAAGACAGTGACATGCTAACGCTGGCTGATTTAACACGCCGTGAAGTAATGCTATCGTACATTGATGGTGACGAGTATGTGTTCATGGATAATGAAGATTACACGCCTTATAACTTAAGCAAAGATGCTATTAGCGAAGAAATTTTATTTGTTAATGAAGAAACACAAGGCGTACACGTAATTGTTATTGATGGCGCGCCAGTAGGGCTTGATTTACCGTCAAGTGTTGAACTTGTTGTTGAAGAAACAGACCCATCTATCAAAGGTGCATCTGCGAGTGCTCGTTCAAAACCTGCACGTATGTCTACTGGCTTAAATATTTCTGTGCCAGAGCATATTTCAACAGGTGACCGTATCCGTATTAATACTGTTGAACACAAATTTATGGGTCGTGCTGAAAAGTAACTTGCAATACCAACCTGCATAAATCCTTGATCAATTTAACGAATTAAATTGCACTATAACGTCGTTAAAAGTTTTTTATTTACGACTGCATGGATGCAGGAGGTAGAGCAATGCAGGGAGCAATTGCCGAGAACAACCAGATATAAAAACTTTTGCCTAGGGCCTGTTTATCTTTCGAGGTTAAATTTGCAGCAGTGTGTTTGGTATTTAGGCAAGGCAGAGCCTATGTAGTGTGGTTATTCCCCATAAATAGGCGATAACGTGGAATAAATGCCAAACATGCGCTGCCCGAAGGGTTCTGCCTAGGGGCAATTTACTCTTTGTTGCTCGGTTTTTACTTAGCCCACTAGGTTACAAACCTCACGCCGCGATTAAATAGCCCCTAGGTTGAACAAATTTTAATCCTGAAAGGTCAACAGGCCCTAGTTCTAGCGTAATTTTCTTAACGTTAAATAGACCCCATATATAAGCAGATTGGTATAAATTATAATTTTAAAAGCCGAACCTGTGTTTAACAGGTTCGGCTTTTTTGTGCGCGCGGGGGATTTGTTGCTTTAAATTTAATCACGTTAGCGTTAGAATAACCGCCGTATTTTTGAGCAACTTTAAAGGGTAATTTTGTTTATAGTTTTACTAAGCAGTGCATTTATAGCTTTAATGTATTTAGAAGCCATTAAAAAAGGTATGCCAATTAAGCGATGGCTTATTTTAGGCGGTTTACTTGGGCCTGTGGCCTGGTGCTTGTTTAATCTACATTATCGTCGTGCTTTAGTAAGAAATGTAGGTATAAATGCGTGCATATGGCGCCCTTAATTTATCGACGCCACATTTTTATTTTTTCTAATTAAGCTTGGGGCTGCTTTAGTTTGTTGCTGCTTTAAAAATTCAGTAAATTCACTTTTTGATAGTGGCTTAGAATAGTAATAACCTTGTACTGTTTCGCAATTAAGCTTTTTAAGTATATCAATTTGATGAGCTTGTTCTACACCTTCAGCAACTACATGCAAATCAAGGTTATGCGCAATAGTGACTATTGAGTCGACCATATTACGCCCACGTTCGTTGGTCATGTCATCTATAAATGCTTTATCTACTTTAAGTGTATTAAGCGGAAATTGCTTTAAATACGCTAATGATGAATAACCAGTACCAAAATCATCCATTGCTAAATGAATACCTCGGGCACTTAACGAACGCATAATTGCAATGGCTTCTTTAGGGTCGTCCATTACAGTACCTTCTGTTATTTCAAGCTCTAAAAAGTAAGAAGGTAATTCGTTTTTTTGCAAAATAACGTCAATACGAGAAGTTAAATCGGGGAGGCTAAATTGCTTTGCTGATAAGTTGACAGCTACTCGGCCGCTAAATAAACCGCTATCTAGCCATTCTTTTACGTCTCTGCAGGCTTTGTTTAATACAACTTCGCCAATTTCAATTATTTGGCCCGTTTCCTCGGCTATGGGTATAAACACGCCTGGGCTAATAATACCTTTTTTGGGTGTAATAAAGCGTACTAATGCTTCCATGCCCGTTAGCTTGCCTGTGCGAATATTCATTTTTGGTTGGTAGTACACTTCAAAATGATCTTCTTTTAAACCAAAGCGCATAAGGTTTTCTATTTGCAGTCGTTTAACGGCTTGACGGTTCATCGTGTCGTTAAAAAATAGGTAGCTATTACCTTTCTTTTTAGCATGATACATCGCGGTATCTGCATTTTTTAGGAGCAGTTCAGGCGTATTACCGTCTTCTGGAAATAATACAATGCCTACACTTGAGGTGATTGCCAGTTCGTGGCCAGCCATTTTAAATGGTGTAGCAATGGCTGCTAAAAACTGTTTTGCCATACGTGTAATTACATGTATGTCGTTAGTGTCAGACATTACAAGAGCAAACTCATCGCCGCCTAAACGATAAAATACATCATTTTCGCGGGTTAGTTTATTTAAGCGCATTGCTAGTTTAGCTAATAAGCTGTCACCTAGTTGATGCCCTAACGAGTCATTTATTTTTTTAAAGTTATCTAAATCGAATACAAGCAAGGCGTGATGCGAGTTGAGCTTTACTAGCTTTTGCAAATCAGTAAAAAATAAATTTCGGTTAGGTAGACTAGTTGTGCGATCTCGATTCGATAAGTTATGTAACTGCGATTCGGCTTTTTTACGCTCTGTTAAATCTGAATAAACAACGACATAATTAGTTATTTGATTTTGATCGTTTTTAATTTCATCTATCGATATTTCTATAGGCAATAAAACACGCTCACTATTACGAAGCTTCACTTCTTGTTGGATATGTTCGCGCTCTTTTACTATTTCAATAATTCTGTTTGTGTAGCTTGGCTCATACCCAGATAGGTTGAAATCTTTTCCTAAGTATTGCTCGCGTACGCCACCAAACAAGGTTAAAAAACTCGGGTTTATATCAACCAGTTTAAAGTTTTTATCGTAAATTGCTAAGGCGTCAGTGAGAGATTCAACACATTTAGCAAAAAGGTTTAAGCGTTCTTCCGTTGATTTTAACTGTGATATATCGCGAACGGTACCTGTCATTCTAAGGGGTGATAAGTTGGCGTCTTTTTCAATTATTTTTCCGCGATCGAGTACCCAATGCCAACGACCAAATGTATCTTTGATTCGGTAGGTGGCTTCAAAAAAAGCAGACTGCTCTGCAAAGTGTACTTTTAACAAGTGCTCAACGTTATTAATATCGTGAGGGTGAATAAGGCCTTTGTTTGGCGGAAACCCCATTAAGGTAGTCGAATCCATTAAGTACTTATCGTTAATACGAATAACTTCGCCTGTTTTTATGTTCCAGTCCCAAAGTGTATCGCCGCTACCTTCTACAGTACTTTTAAGGCGTTTTTCCGAAAGACGGAGTTGACGGCGTGAGCGTCTAAGTTTGTGGATTACAAATAACAGGTAGGGCAAAGCAAGCGCTATAATGGCGCTTGCTAGTATAAGTATATTGTCGGAGTTGTAATTAAATGATGACTCAAAGGCAAAAAGCTCAAATGAGTAAGCAAGTACTACAAGCATGCTTAGTTTTATTATTATTTTTATCATTTTTTTATTACTTCTAATTTACAAATGATAATTTAAAACAAGCTAAACCTAGTGTCAAAGAGATTGAGAGTAAACGGGCATATTTTGAGATTTATTGACTTTTGCCGAGCTTAAAAGCTCATATCTTGGTCTATTATCATCAAATAGGCTTAGTGCATAAACTTTTAGTTCTTTTAGGGTTAGCGCATTTAAGGCATCTAAAAGTCGTTGTTGCATATGAAATTCATGATCTCTGTTACCAATAGCAAGCCATAACCGTTGTGAGCGTAGGCGCAGGTTTTTATCTTTTTCTGCAATATGAGTACTAAGGCCGTGTTTTTGCTGTTGCCAATCGTTTTCATCAAGTGCATCAATATTATCAAGGTAGTTTTTAATAAAACGGTTATGTCGATGCAATAAAGTTTTTGCATCAAACTTAGGTGACTGCACATAAAATGCTATACCAGCACGCGTGTTAAATGGTGCATAACCTGCGCCTACTAAATAACCAAGTTGCTGTGTAGTTCGTAATTCATTAAAGTAATCTTGATTAATTAAATGATTTAACGCCATCATTTTTACTTTTTCGGCCACGCAATCCGTTTGCGCTTGATAGTAAATAACCATTGCATGGTCGTTACAAGGAAGCTCTAACTCGTAGCGAGTTACTTTTTTAATTTCAAAAAGAGGGCGTCTTAAATCTTCAATTATGGTTGCGTTTTTTAAGTGATTTGCGACCTTTTTTTGAAAGGCTATTGCATCACTTTGCTGCCAGTTACCATGTAAAAATGATTCAACATGTAGTGCTTTAAAAAAGTCTGTTCTGAACTCATTAAATTGCTGAAAACAGGTGTTTTTTAATGCCGATGCAAGCTCCCCAGGTTGTGGGTTCCAAGGCATTATTTTTGCGCCTAAAATGCTAAATAACTCACTGACTGGTTTGTTTTGGTTGCTATTGCGCCAATGCCTTACAAGCTGTTTTTTATATTCAGCAAAGCGTTTTGCACAGATCTCTACATTAAATAAAGCATCTATTAATTGATCAACAAGCTCTAACTGGCTAGATGAAAGCCCCGCGGTATGTAGAGTTAATCCACCTTGATGCGAGGTTAAGTGGTAGCTAAGTCCCGCAAGTTCTGCTGGATAAAATTGCTCGCCGACACTATCCATAAATAAATCTGTAAATAAGCGGGTGAGTGCCATATGTTTTACATCTTTTACGGCAAAATCAGAATCCATGGCCAAATAAAAATGGCCTTTAGCAACGCGAAATGTATTGTCTTGTTTAAACCAAAAATCAAAACCGGGTTCTTTTACTAATAATTCGGGTTTTGTTTGTGGTTTTACGACATCAAATAACACCACTTCTTTTGTTAAATAAGGATTAGCTGTAGGTAGCAGCATTTCGCTCAACGGCTTATTTATCTCGCTAAGGGCATCAAGCCAACTAGGTGAAATATGTTCTACTTTATATGGTGTGTTGTACCATGCCGTTTTATGTTCAGGCTCTACATCTGGATGTATAAGTACGATGCGCATATTATGTGGCGTTAACCACTGCATGGCCATTTCGTGGGTCGCTTTTTTAAAGCCTTCCATTAAATAGTCGCCTTGCACGTAATTTGCTTCGTCGTAATGCTGCATATTAATGCTTAAATTACTGACCCAATCAATTAAGCGTGATTTTTCTTGGTTATCGAATGCTATTTGTAATAGATTTTTTTTATCTTGATATAAGCGCGGCAATTTTTCGGTGTTATCGTTAATTAAACAAATGTATTCAAACACCATTTCAATAATGTCTTCAAAGTATTCAATACCCTCATCGGTAAGCGCTAAGCTAATATTAAAATCTTTGAAGTTGCTGCCATTAATACCACCGCCAGCAGAAAGTGCATTGATCCAGCCTTGTTCTTTTAAAATAGAATAAAGAGAACCCGCGCCTTCATAGCCAAGTAAATGGGCAATAAAACTTACTGTTTTATGGCGATAAAAGTCGTCAATATTAGGCATAGCAAAACTTATAATAAGTTTTTGCATATGCTTATGGGGCTCAATATGGAGTATTTTCCCTATGTCTTGTTTGCGATAAAGTGGCTCACTGATCTCTGGCTTTTTAAGGTTTTTGTTGCCGTTAATTGCGCCAAAGTAAGTTTGAGTCCAGCTTTGTAGTGTATCTAGTGTTTCGTTTGCGCAAATAACTAAAGTCATCCACTGAGCTTGGTACTGGCTATTAAAAAAGTCACGAAGCTCATCACTAATACAGCGCTCTCTGTCAGCTAAGGTTTGTAGGTTTCCTACAGAAAATTTAGCAAATGGATGAGCTGGGTTTACCGTTTCTTTATGGGCTTGATAAATACGGCGACCGTCGTCTTTTATTTTTAGTTTAAACTCGGCTTCAATTGCGTTGCGTTCTTTTTCTGTTTCGGCTGAATTTAAAAGTGGCGCAATAAAAAAACGGCTAAATTGGGTAAGTGCTTGTTCAAATTCTTGATTGTTAATATCAAAAAAGTAACAGGTATGCTCAGTTCCGGTCCACGCATTGGTGTTGCCGCCAGCTTGCGAAACAAAATTATTAAAACTGCCTGAATCTGGGTATTGGTCAGTGCCTAAAAAAAGCATGTGCTCTAAAAAGTGTGCTAGGCCTTGCCTATCAAGAGGGTCGTCAAAATGTCCGGCGTTAACTGCCATTGATGCTGCCGCTTTTGTAGAATCTTTATCTTGCACTAATAGTACTTTTAGACCATTGTCCAGTGTAAAGGCGCGGTATGCTCTGTTATCATTGCGGCTGATATTCAAATGATGCTCCTGAAACTAAACGTTTACTTGTTAACAACAGATGATGGCTTCAGGAAAGCGAAGTACAGCTTAAAGATTTACCTGAATCTCATGAAAGAACTATTTTAGAAATAAATAGATTTATATTGTTAATATAGCTGACAAACGGGCAAACTGGCTACTGTTTTATATTCTTTAATCGGTTGATTTTTTATGAAAACAATCCTAATAATGCGCCACGGCGAAGCAACACCCATGCAGGCTGATGATGCAGGTAGAAATTTAACCCAAGCAGGGCATGATGAAGCTGAAAAAATGGGCCTTTGGCTCAGTAAAGCACATTACCCTGATGCACTGTTAGTTAGTCCTTACATTCGAGCACAGCAAACAGCTGCAGGTGTGGCTAAAAATAACGTATTTAAATTTAGCGAAACCACGTCTGATATAATTCCCGAAGGCAAACCTCAAATTGCTGCTGACTACATCGAAACACTTATTGCTACGAACCCCCAATGCAATACATGGCTTATAGTGGCACACATGCCTATTGTAAGTTACTTAGTGGACCAATTAAGCCCTGGCAATATGCCCATTTTTAATACGGGTGCTGTTGCTGTTATTAGTTACGATGAGCAAACCCAGCGTAGTAGTTATTTAAGTATAAATGCCCCAGAAAACGTTTAAATATAAATAATTGAGTAAAGTAAAATGACAATAGAACGTTTACAAACAGGTGCGCGCATGAGCCGCATTGTAAAACATAACGGCACTGTGTATTTATGTGGGCAGGTATGCGCCGACGCGCAAAAAGATATCAAAGAACAAACTCAAACTATGCTTGATAAAGTAGAGGCATTGCTTGATGAAGCGGGAAGTTCAAAAGAACATATGCTTAGCGCGACTATTTATGTAAAGAGCATGGAATACTTTGCTGATATGAATGCAGTATGGGATGCGTGGGTAACCGAGGGTTATGCACCAGCACGTGCCTGCGTAGAAGCTAAAATGGCACGTGATGCACTGCTTGTTGAAATTTCAGTCGTTGCAGCTTTAAAAGAATAATAGCTTTAATGACTTGCTCCCCCGTTGTACTCATCACTGGCTCTAGTCGAGGTATTGGCGCAGCTACCGCATTATATTTTGCAAAGCACGGTTATAATGTTTGCATTAATTATAAAGCAGATTTAGCTAGTGCAATATTGGTGGCAGAAAAAGTAAAGCAATTAGGCGTTGAGGCTGAAGTAATTCAAGGTGACGTGTCACTAGAGGCTGACGTTTTAGCTTTATTTATGCATATAGATAAAGTCTTTGGTCGACTTGATGTACTAATAAATAACGCCGGTATTTTAAAACCACAAATGCCTTTGTTAGAAATGAGTGCTGAGCGCATAAACGAAGTTTTGACTACAAATATTACCAGTGCTTTTTTATGTAGCCGTGAGGCAATAAAGCGAATGGGAAATGGCGGTAGTATTGTTAATGTATCATCGGGGGCCGCTAAAACGGGCTCTCCTAATGAGTACATTGATTATGCAGCATCTAAAGGTGCAATGGACACATTTACTATTGGCTTGGCAAAAGAGGTGGCAAGTAAAGGTATTAGAGTTAACTCGGTTAGACCTGGGCTTATTTACACTGATATGCATAGCGATGGCGGCGAAAAAAATCGAGTCGATCGTCTTAAAAGTAAATTACCCCTTGGCAGAGGCGGTACACCCGAGGAAGTTGCTGCAGCAATTTACTTTTTAGCTTCAGAGCACGCTTCTTTTACAACGGGTAGCTTTGTTGATGTAGCCGGCGGTTTGTAAGCTAAAGTAATAAAGCTAGCCAAAACGTAAAGCTAATAACACTTAAGATAGTAGAAAGTACGACAGCCCCAGCAAGAGTAGCTTCATGCTGCTTTATTTGACTCGCAATAAGATAAGCATTTACGCCAACAGGGGACGCACTTAAAAGTACTAATACATTGAGTATTTGCGTGTCTAGTTTAAATACATAAGTGCCTACCAATAAAACTAGCGCAGGCAATAAAAATATTTTTAAAATTGATGCTATTAACGCGGGTTGCCAATTTGCTGCTATTTTATAAAAAGCTAAATTTGCACCAAGTACAAATAGCGCACAGGCAATTGCTGGTTTAGCTAATAGCTCCAAACTATTTGCTAAGTCGGTGAACAGTGTTACTCCTAATATGTTTAATATAAGCCCGCACCCAATACTCAGTACTATTGGATTTAACACCATACTTTTCCCAAAATGCGACCACGAAAATTTATCGCTACTGCCTTTAGCGCCTATTAAAAAAGTAAGTGCAAATAACAATGTGCTATGAAAAGTAATGATCATAAACGCAATGGCTATCATCTCTTTGCCAAGCGATGCAATAACAATAGGAATACCCACTAACACCATATTTGAATAGCTAGAAGCAAGTCCAAAGACGCCGTGTTGTTGGTAATTTTTTAAATACTTTTTATTTAAATAAAAGCGATCAATTAAAATACCCACCCCAAACACGCTCAGAACGGGTATGTAAAAACTCAAAAATGCAAAAAGGCTAATGCTTTGCTGTAAGTTAATTTGCGACATATTTAACAATAAAAAAGCAGGCAAACTAATATAAAAAGTAAATTTACTTAAGCCTGCAATATGCTGCTTTTCGAAAAATTTTAATCGGCAACAGCTATAACCAAACGCCACAATAAAAATGAGCGGAAAAATAATTGAAAAAATATGCACGTAGTTACATCCTAGTAATGGCTAAAGTTAGCGTCTAAATTCATCACTTTGCGGTAAATTAATTAAAATAAGTACAGCGCCTCTACCACCATATTCGAGAGGGGCTTGGTGGATCGCTATTACGTCAGGGTGCTGTACTAAGTACTGAGGCACTTTGTGCTTTAGTACGCCGCCACCAATACCGTGCACTACACATGCACAATAATAATGCTGCTTTTTACATTCGTGAATGAGTCCAGCGAGTTCGTCTTTAGCAAGTTCTTTATTTAAGCCATGTAAATCTAGCGTCAAATCGGGTGCAAAGTCACCACGGCGAAGCTGTTTAGCTAGGAAGGTATCTTGGCCTGGTTTTACATATTTAACCGTGCCGTGGGTGTCTATATCGGGAATATAAACGTCTGAGAAGAAAAATTCAGATTGAGCCTGCTTTTTTTGCTGGGCAAATTGCTTAGCTTGTGACACCTTAGGCTTTGTATCAAAACGATGAGTATCTTGTTTAAATACTTTGGCGCCTGTGATCGTTTGACGAAATAAGCTTATGTCGTCATTGCTTAGGGACGAATGTGATGGAGTGTCTTTTTTCATAACTATTACCTAAACAAAAAAACGTAAAAACGCAGCGCAAAAGGCGGTACAATACTTAAATGAGAGGCAATTGTAATTTGCCCAGCGCAGATAGGCAATGCAATCGTCTTAAAGACTCAAAACAGTCAGTAAGCTAATACAGGTAAAAATATATGAGCGATTTACAAATAGAAGAAGCAACACTCGAAGAAGCCGTTGCAGAACTGTCAACTTTACATGACTGGTTACGTTGGACTACAAGCCAATTTGCAAGTAGTAGTATATTTTTTGGACACGGTACAGATAACGCATGGGATGAAGCTGTAAGCTTATTACTGCCTGCGCTTAGCTTGCCTGTTGATGCGCCAAAAGAATTAATGCACGCGCGTTTAACAAGCACAGAAAAAAACCGACTTGCGGGTCTTATTGCAGAACGTATTAACGACTGCACACCAGTACCTTACTTAACAAACATTGCATGGTTTGCGGGTATGCCATTTTATGTGGATGAACGTGTACTTATACCTCGCTCACCGTTTGCTGAGCTTATCAGCAACCGCTTTACACCCTGGCTTGAAGAGCCACAATCGGTTAACCGCATATTAGATTTATGTACGGGGTCGGGTTGTATAGCAATTGCACTTGCTCAAGTTTTTGAGGAAGCACAAGTTGATGCGGTAGATATATCGTATGAAGCGCTTGAAGTGACAGACATTAACATTAACGATTACATGTTAAGTGATCGTGTGTTACCCATTCAGTCTGATGTATTTAGCGGTGTACCAGGTCAAAAATACGACCTAATAGTTGCAAACCCACCGTATGTTGATGCAGAAGATATGGCTGACCTGCCACGTGAGTTTCATCATGAACCAGAGCTTGGGCTTGCATCAGGCCACGATGGTTTAGATGTAACCCGTACTATTTTAAGTGAAGCGAGTGAACACCTAACTGATAACGGTTTGTTATTTGTAGAAGTTGGTAACTCTATGGTACATATGGATGCACTTTATCCGGGCGCGCCGTTTGAATGGATTGAATTTGAACAAGGCGGCTTAGGTGTATTTGTAATTAGCAAAAAGCAGCTAGATGAGTATTTTGCAAAATAAGTAAAAAATGAATAGCCAAGCCGTGTGCTTGGCTATTGGTAGTCATTAGGAATGAGGAAAGTTAATGGCAGGTAATAGCATTGGACAGTTATTTAAAGTGTCCACCTTTGGTGAGAGCCACGGCGTTGCATTAGGCGGCGTTGTTGATGGTACTCCCGCAGGTCTTGAAATCACAGAGGCCGACTTACAAATTGATTTAGATCGCCGAAAACCAGGCCAAAGCCGTTATACAACGCAGCGCCGTGAAAGCGATCAAATAAAAATATTAGCAGGCGTTTTTGAAGGTAAAACCACAGGTACCAGCATTGGTTTATTGATTGAAAATACCGATCAACGCTCGCAAGATTACGGCAAAATTAAAGATGTATTTCGCCCAGGTCATGGCGATTACACGTATTGGCATAAGTACGGCTTGCGCGACTATCGCGGTGGCGGTCGTTCATCTGCACGCGAAACCGCAATACGCGTAGCGGCAGGTGCTATTGCTAAAAAATACTTAAAGCAATTTCATGGTATTGAAGTTAAAGCATGTTTAAGTCAGCTTGGCCCTATTAAGGCGGAAATGTTTGACTGGGACGAAGTTGAAAATAACTTATTCTTCTTCCCTGATGCAAGTAAGCTTGAAGCGCTTGACGAATATATGCGTGACCTTAAAAAGCAAGGTGACTCAGTTGGCGCTAAAGTAAAAGTAGTGGCAAGCAATGTACCTGTTGGTCTTGGTGAGCCAGTATTTGACCGCCTTGATGCCGAACTTGCACACTCATTAATGAGTATTAATGCAGTTAAAGGCGTTGAAATTGGTGATGGCTTTGACGTAGTTGAGCAAAAAGGCTCTGAGCATCGCGACGAGCTAACCCCTGAAGGTTTTACATCAAACCATGCGGGTGGCGTACTTGCCGGTATTTCGACAGGGCAAGACATTATTGCTTCTATTGCGCTAAAACCAACGTCGAGTATTACCATCCCAGGTAACAGCATTAATACAAGCAACGAAGCGGTAGAGATGATCACCAAAGGTCGTCACGATCCGTGTGTGGGTATTCGTGCAATCCCGATTGCGGAGGCAATGATGGCTATTACCTTAATGGACCACTTACTGCGTCAACGCGGACAAAATCCGCATGTAAATCATCAGCACGGGCCAATTAACGGCTCTGTGTAAGTATTTATAATTATAAAAAAACGCGGATTACCGCGTTTTTTTATGTCTGTAATTTAGTTTAAAGCCTTTCAGGAGTTGTTCAAGTAGGCCCTATATACTGCAAGAAGGAGGGTAGTAATCATGAACGATAATATTAATGAACACTCACAAATAAAAGCCCAAGCTGCAATAGCCCGCTTAGAGCGATTCAGTAAGTTAACTGATAGCAGCATTGGCATTCCTTTTACTAAATTTAATATAGGTTTGGAGGCTGTGATTGGTTTAATTCCCGTTATAGGTGATGCCGCAGGGCTAATTTTATCAAGTTATGTGCTGATAGAAGCGCAGCGTTTAGGTGTGAGTAAACGTATAAAGACTAAGATGATTATCAATATGCTCATAGACTTTGTGGGCGGTTTAGTGCCATTTTTTGGTGATATTTTTGATGCCTTTTTTAAAGCTAACACGCGTAATACACAACTATTAAAAAAGCATTTAAACAAGCAGTTAAGTGAGTAATTAATAGCTTTAAGTAACAGTTAGCAAAGAGACTTTAAACAAAATGTTGTTGGTTGTTAAATCACCTAGTAAGGTAGGAGCGTCTATTCACTTTGGTATCTACAATATGCAATTATTTATCGGTAATAAAAACTACTCTAGCTGGTCATTACGCGCATGGTATTTAATGAGTAAATTTGATGTTGAGTTTAGTGAAACCCAGCTGGTACTCGACACCCCCGACTTTTACAATGAACTAAAAAAGACCTTTGCTGTGCAAAAAGTTCCAGCGTTAATTGATGGCGATTTACAGGTATGGGATTCACTAGCAATTTGTGAATATATTAACGATGCTTACTTATCGGGCGCTGCATGGCCAAAATATATTACCCAAAGAGCTAAAGCGCGTGCGCTAAGCGCTGAAATGCATTCAGGCTTTATGGCGCTGCGCAGCGAAATGCCAATGAATATAAGAACTACCCGTAAAGTAGACCTATCGAGCGAAGCACTAAAAGACATAGCCCGTATAGACGAGATATTTGCACAGCAACAAGATGTGTTTCCAAATGAGTGGTTTTTTGGTGACTTTAGTATTGCTGATGCCATGTATGTGCCTGTTGTACTGCGCTTAAAAACCTATCAAATTACGTTATCGCCAGAGGCGCAGCAATATTGTGACTTTGTTATGCGCTGCCCAGTATTGCAAGGATGGATCACTCAGGCATTAACCGAGACCGATATTGTAGAGTGTGATGAAGCAGGAACGCCTGTATAATTATTGTTTTCTTATATGGCATGTTTTATGCCTTAAAATCATAAGTTTAAACTAGGCAGCTCATGTATCTAAATCACCCAAGGTATGGCAATACACCAATAACTACCAATACCCCAGTGACAATAGAGGCGATAGAGAATGCGCACTGGCGTTACTCGAGCCTTAAATACTTCCCTAATACGGTAATATTGGCTGATATAAAAAAGCAAAACTATGCCATTTATCCTCGGGCACTTTATGTTGATATTGAAGAGAAGTGCGGGACTTGCTCTAAGGCATTTATTTTTTTTGCTCAAGAGCAGCAATATTGGTTTGAAACATTAAGATTTTGGGTCGATTCACACTGTACTCATTGCTTTGAATGCCGTAGACATGCCAGATATATACTAATTCTACGTAAACGGTACGATATGTTAACTAGCTTAGCCAATAAAACCTCAGGTGAAAAAACACAGTGTAAAGAACTTGGTAATACTCTTTACTGTTTAGGTATTATTAAAAATATCAATAAAGTGAAAGATTAGTCCGCTTATATTTTACTATCACGCCTTATTTTTACTTTAGTTGTAAAAGCCCGTACAATTCGTCTCGTTTTTAATGCGCAAAATAGCGCTATAACCGAGACTAATTAGCCTAATTTTATGCATCAAATAGCTGATCTAATTTCAATTTTTGAGCGCACTTTTTATCAAAATTATAATACCCGATTGATAAAAGGCGATTGCGAACCTATTTATATTCCAGCTAATAATACAACGCCTTTTCATCAGGTTGTATTCGCTCATGGTTTTTATGCGAGTGCACTGCATGAAATTGCGCATTGGCTAGTAGCAGGCGATGCACGTCGTTTATTAGAAGATTATGGTTATTGGTATTGCCCCGATGGGCGCGACAAACAAAAACAAGCTGAGTTTGAAAGCGTAGAAGTAAAGCCTCAAGCTATAGAGTGGTTATTAAGCACTGCAGCAGGGTTTACTTTTAATGTGTCGGTGGATAACTTAAACGGCGAGCAAACATGTCGGTTTGATTTTCAGCAGCGAGTACATGCACGTGTATTATCGTTAATCGAAAATGGCTTTAACTCTCGTACAGAGTCACTTTTAAAAGCACTCTCTGATTTTTATAATACACAGTGGCCATTAACAGCGCAGCAATTTAATTGGCAACATCCGAAGGAGCTTTGTAATGGCGTTTAAATTAGGTTTAATTGTAAACCCAGTAGCGGGTTTAGGCGGAACAGTTGCTTTAAAAGGTAGTGATGGCGCACACACAGCCGCTAAAGCAATCGAATTAGGTGCAGAACCCAAAGCAAATAGCCGCACAAAAGCAGCGCTTGAAGTGCTATTGCCTTATAAAGAGCGCTTAACCATTTACACCGTTAACGGTGACATGGGTGAGCAAACAGCAAAAGCCTTGGGCTTTAATGTAGAGGTTGTATATAACTCTGAAGTAATAACAACCCCAGATGACACAGAACAAGCAGCAAAAGTACTTAAAGACTTTGGTGTTGATTTAGTTTTATTTGCTGGAGGCGATGGTACAGCGCGTAATATTTGCCATGCAATCGAAGATACCATTCCTGTACTTGGTATTCCTGCAGGCTGTAAAATTCATTCTGGTGTATACGCCATTACACCCAAAGCAGCAGGGCGCGTAGTCGAAATGCTGGTTAAAGGTGAGTTAGTTACCTTAGCTGACGCAGATGTAATGGATATAGATGAAGATGCCTTTAGACAAGGCACAGTAAAAGCAAAGCGCTACGGCGAAATGCAAACACCTAGCGAAGTACGCTATATGCAAGCGGTTAAAAATGGCGGCAAAGAAACCGACGAACTCGTACTTGCCGACATTGCTGCGCATGTTGTATCGCAAATGGATGAAGACACATTTTATATAATGGGTAGCGGCTCAACCGTTGAGGCCATAATGGAAGAAATGGGACTTGAGAATACGTTGCTTGGCGTTGATTTAATAAAAGATCAAACCTTAGTTGCTCAAGATTTAACGGCGAAGCAATTACTTGAGCTTACACATGATCAAAGTACTAAGTTAGTCATTACGCTCATTGGCGGGCAAGGGCATATATTTGGCCGTGGTAATCAGCAATTGAGCCCTGCGCTTATACGTGCAATTGGCAAAGAAAACATTATTGTAGTAGCAACAAAAACAAAACTACAAGCGCTTAATAGCCGCCCCCTTATTTGTGACACCGGCGATGGCGAATTAGATGATGAATTAACGGGTTATATTAAAGTAACCACCGGATTTAACGACCATATTATGTATGCAGTAGGGCACCAAAACCTTGAAAATACAGGTGCTTTGCAAAACCAGGAGATTAATAAATGAGTTTAGTGAACTATATCGATGCAGCCCAGCAGTACTTCGATGATTTAGTAATAAAAGCAACTGACGATGAGTTATTTGCAGGCGGCTATTTACGAGGTCATTTTGATCTTGCAGTTGGTTATGCCGAAGTAGAAAAGCTGACAATCAGTATAGATGAGCTAAACGAAACTGTAGAGCAGAGCTTAGTTAAAGCGTATCGTAATGGTGAGCTTAACGAAGAGGACAAGACATTAGTTGCACGCTTGTGGGAAGAAGTTAAAGCCCTCGCTTAAAAGTAAGTGATACAAAAAACACGATTTGTTTATCACTATCGTGTTTTTTTGTGTCCAAAACTTTTAAAGCAGATTTTTATGTTAATTTACTGTTTTGTTTTTATGCGATATTGTTACTAAAATAAATTTTAGGAACAATAAAAATGAATAATAATCACGACGCTTTACCTTCAGGGGTTGTTGCGCGTTTTTTAAATTTTGTTGAGCGGGTTGGCAATAAGCTTCCAGATCCAGCCGTAATATTTCTGTTTGCAATGTTATTAATTTGGTTTTTGTCGTGGTGGTTTTCAGGTGTAAGCTTTGATGCAATAGATCCACGTACCGGTGAAGCGATTATTATTAATAATATGCTGGCAAGTGATTCGCTCGCTACCTTTTTATCCTCTATGGTAAAAACCTTTACCGGCTTCGCTCCCTTAGGTGTCGTTTTAGTAGCTATGTTAGGTGTAGGTGTTGCTGAGCATTCGGGCTTTATTAATACTGGCCTTAAGTTAATGCTTAAAGTTACTCCTAAAAAGCTATTAACGCCTTCAATCATCTTAGTGGCCATTGTGAGCCATACCGCTACTGACGCAGGTTATGTATTAGTTATTCCACTTGCCGGTGTTATATTTTATGCTGCAGGACGCCATCCGCTTGCGGGTATTGCAGCGGCATTTGCAGGAGTCAGTGGTGGTTTTGGGGCTAACTTTATTCCATCAGGGATTGATCCATTACTACAAAGCTTTACCCAAAGTGCGGCGCAAATAATTAATCCTGCAATGACAATTAACCCGTTAAATAACTGGGCATTTGCTTCAGCATCTAGCTTATTTATTGTGGCATTGGGCTGGTACATCACCGATAAAATTATTGAACCACGTTTACAAAAAACAGCGGTTGATGGTGCGAAAGAGGATTTACCTGTATTTGAAGATGCACGTAGTGATGAAAAACGTGCCTTTTATATAGCCAGTACCGTGATGATTGCAGGGCTTGCGTTATTAGCATTTATCTCTGCTCCAGACGATTCTGCAATGCGCAGTAGTGACGGATCCCTTACTAATTTTAGCTCTCCTTTAATGCAATCTATTGTACCATTAATATTTTTACTTTTTTGGCTACCTGGCACTGTATATGGTTTTACGGTAGGTACCTTTAAAACTTCAAAAGATATGATTGATGCTATGAGTAAAGCGATGAGCGGCATGGCATATTATATCGTCATGGCGTTTTTCTGTTCGCTATTTATTGCTGCATTTAGTAAATCAAATTTAGGTGCATTACTCGCAATCGAAGGTGCGCAGTTATTAAAGGCAATGGAATTGCCAAGTGCAGTAACGGTTGTGGGCATTATCTTTTTAACTGGCTTTGTTAACTTGTTTGTAGGTTCAAGTTCAGCAAAATGGGCGTTACTTGGCCCTATTTTTGTACCGATGTTAATGCAACTTGGCATTTCGCCAGACTTAACTCAAGCCGCTTATCGTGTAGGTGACTCAAGTTCTAATATTATTACACCGTTAATGCCATACTTCCCATTAGTGGTGGTGTACTGTCAAAAGTATGTGAAAGGCACAGGTATAGGTACTTTAATTGCTATTATGCTACCGTACTCAATCGCCTTTATGATTGGCTGGAGTATCTTTTTATTAGGTTACTGGGCACTTGGTATTCCACTAGGGCTTGATGCTAGCTACGTTTACCCAGCTTTGCCTTAATAAAGTATAAATATTAAGAGCTTATATTAGCCTTGCCACGAAAATGACAGGGCTTTTTTATAAGCTTTAACTTTGTAAGCCAATGATGGCTATCTTTCTAGCCCTCTGACAATATAACCAAAATAGCTAGCTTCACCGATTACATAAACATAGTGCCCTTTACTATTGATAATGGATGATTTCTCTTCATACCACCGAAGCTCGTGTATTTGCTTAGTTTTAGGATCTAAAAAAGATAAACGTGTACAACTATTTTCATAATCACTGCCGCACTCTTCAACGTCTGTCAGGATATATTCTTTATACCAATAATCACTTTCAGTGAAATAAGCAAACAGCTTTATTGGAAGGGCTAAATAGATATAAAATATTGCGTATATTAAAAATGGAGCTGCCAAATAGCCTAAAATAAATGAAGCTAGGTTCTTTATTCCTGAAATATTATGCTTAAATGATTCTCTATATTTACTGCATTGCTTATATTTTTTGAATACAAGCATATTCAAATAGATAAATAGTGCACCTGAAATAATAGGGATAATCCAAAAAATAGTAATGTCATATTTTTTATTTGCAATAAATGGAGGGTCTGTAAAGTCTATTACAATTGGAATAGCCATGAATAAAATAAGAGGGCTTAGTAGCGCTATGATTGGTAGGTATTCATATAATTTTTTCATATCAGTGATCCTTACTGTCAAAAATATTATTTTTTTACAAAGCCTGGCGCATTATTTAGTAAAGGTTGATGACTAGCTTGGTAGTCTGCATAAAAAATGACTGCTTCATCCTCAGCTAGTGAGTTAACAACAGTTGAGTACCAATCTATGTATTGAAGTTGCTCTTTTGTAGGAGAATATTTTTCAAGTTTGAAGTAGTTAATAAAGTCATTGCATAAATCTTTAGTTGTATTCTTCTCAGACCATGTCAGTTTGCTGCTAGAGTTGATGCTACCATAAGTAATTAGATCGTTAGTTGGCCACTTCCCATCTTTAGTGTGACCAATTATATAGCGCCAATCACAACCGCTGGGCGATAATCCAGCATATAGGTATATGTGAAAAAAACCTTTATTATGAAGTAGGGCTACCATTCGGGTTATTTGGCTTGTTAAAAGTTTCATTTATTTACATCTCTCCCTGAAAGTAATACAGCTGCTTATTCCTATTACGGCAGCCATTTTAATAGCGAGCTTCTGAATTTTTCCTCTAACTAACCTGAACTCTGGTTAAGAGATTTATTATTCAGAGTTCAGGTTAACTAGTTTTCTCATGTTACAGACACAAAAAAACCTTGTCACTTTCGTGGCAAGGTTTTTTTATTAAAGAGTCGTTGCTTATTTAGCTGTGAAGCTTACTGGGCGACGTTCTTTACGAGGGCCAGTACGCTTATCACCGCGTTGGCTATCGTCTTTATCTTTACTAAAGGTGCGCTTTTTGTCACCAGCTGGACGCTCAGAGCGTTCTGCACGTGGCTCAGCAGGGCCTTGATCTTGTGTAATTGTTAAGCCCATAGGACGTTTACAAATAAACACTTTTTGGAAATGATCAAGTACATCTTTAGGCATGTTTTGCGGCAATTGAACCGTACTGTGATTGTCGTGTAAACGAATATCACCAATAAACTTGCTTGAGATGTCAGCTTCGTTAGCGATAGCGCCAACAATGTTCTTAACCTGAACACCGTGTTCACGACCTACTTCGATACGGTAAGTATCCATAGGGCCTGCATCACGGCTGTTACGTTCGCGAGGTTTACGCTCAGCGCGTTCACCACCACGTTCGCCGCCACGTTCGTTACGACGTCCACGGTCACCACCGCGATCATTGCGGTCGTTACTACGTGGGTTGCGATCGTTACGCTCGTTACGTTCACGAGGTTGAATCTTAACTTCTTCAACTTTAATTGGAGACTGTTGCTGTGCTAAACACAGTAACGCACCCGCTAAGCTTTCAAGAGGAAGTTCAAGTTTTTCAGCCATATTAGTAGCTATCTCGTTAAAGAATGTAATATCTTTGTTTTCAAGCGCAATAGTTAATTTTGCTTGTAACGCTTCAATACGTTTTTCTTCAACGATTTTTGCAGTTGGTAATTCAACTTGTGCAATTTCAGACTTCGTATGACGAATGATATTTTTAAGTAAATAACGTTCGTTATGTTTTACGAATAAGATTGCTTTACCAGTACGACCAGCACGACCTGTACGGCCGATACGGTGAACGTAGGCTTCAGAATCTTGTGGGATATCGTAGTTGATAACTAAGCTTAAGCGGTCAACATCTAGACCACGAGCAGCAACGTCTGTTGCAATAACAACATTTAGCATGCCGCTTTTTAAGCGTTCTACAGTGCGTTCACGTGCTTGCTGGTTCATATCACCATTAAGTGGAGCAGCAGAGAAACCTTCGCGCTCTAATAACTCAGCAAGTTGTACTGTATCGTTACGCGTACGTACGAAAACAATAGCACCTTCATACTGTTCAGCTTCTAAGAAGCGAACAATAGCTTTATTTTTATGTACGCTTGCATTCCAAAACACTTGCTCAACAGATGATACTGTAGAGTTACGCGCAGAAATATGAACCTGTTCAGGATTGTTCATATACTTGCTGCTGATGTTTTGAATTTGCTTAGGCATAGTCGCAGAGAAAAGACATGTTTGCTTTTCGCGCGGTGTTTTTTCCATGATGCTTTCTACATCATCGATAAAGCCCATACGTAACATTTCATCGGCTTCATCAAGTACAAGTGCTTGTAGAGCATCAAACTTGATAGTGCCACGGTTAATGTGATCGATTAAACGACCTGGAGTTGCAACAATAACCTGAGCGCCACGACGAAGTGCGCTTAATTGGATACTGTAGCTTTGGCCACCATATAGTGCCAATACTTCAATACCACGAACATGTTTAGCATATTGTTCGAATGCCTCAGCAACTTGGATCGCAAGCTCACGTGTTGGTGTGAGTACAAGGATCTGTGGCTGTTTCACAGACGGGTCAATATTATTTAGTAATGGCAGTGCAAATGCTGCGGTTTTACCTGTACCCGTTTGAGCTAGTCCCAGTACGTCCTTTCTTTCTAGCAATAACGGTATACATTGAGCTTGGATTTCAGATGGTGTCTTGTAACCCAACTCTTCAACTGCCTTCAAAATTGCAGGAGAAAGATTTAGAGATTCAAACGTGACTGGTTCTGACATTAATACGCCTCAACGAATTTAAAGAGGCGCGCATTATATAGGATTCGCGAGGCAAATGCTTGTATAAATTGAAACTAATTTGTATGTGTTTGATGTTGGTCGAAATTTAACCAGCTCAATGTAGGGTTTATTAAACTGGTTAACATATTTAATACAAAGCTTATTTATACAAGCCTAGGTTTTCTTTTGCGTAAGCTTCAAATTCTGTAAATCCACCAATGTGATTTTGGTCTACAAAAATTTGTGGAACAGTAGGGCAAGGCTTACCCGCTGACTTTTCAAGGTCGGCTTTACTTATACCTTCTTTAATTATGTCGATGTAACGAAATTTAAAGTCATCACGTTCGTTTGATAATTGCTCAGCAACATCTTTCGCACGAACACAAAATGGACAACCTTCACGGCCAAAAATTACGGTTAACATAGCTTTCTCCTCAATTTGATTAATATCAGTTTAAATGAATGGAAAATTATTTAAAGAGAAAAAAATCGATTGCACCATTCTAATAAAAGCATAAATCATATTATGCATAGCAATATGATTTGCAAAATGCGAATGAAAAACCAGAGCCCTGTTTGTCTAATACTTAAGTCTATGAATGCAAGTGTGTTTACAAGAATTAATTTATGGCACATAACTTGATGATATAGAGCTATACATTGGGTTAACGAGAATGCTTTATGAATATTAATAGTCACGTTTTAGAAATTATCCAAGGAGTAATAGGTAAATATTGTGAAACCCAAAGTCAAAAATTCTCTATTACCTTAATCAATAAGTTGCAATGTAACTACGTCTGTTTGCAAATTCCGCCAGAGCAAATGATTGCACAATGCGAGGCGTTTCTTACTCCGGCGCTAGCAGCAGTAAAGCAGTGCTTTTTACTTAACCTCGAAGCAAATATTCAGGGAGTTAGTATTCACTATCAGATTGATGATTCTGAACAAGTAAACACGTTGGATTTTCACGGGCTCTTAGCAACTAAAGAGTCTGTTAGTTTAGCGCTTGATGTTAGACAAAATGTAGACGTTTTAACTGATTGCGAAGCGTTACTCAAAAGCTGTTTAAAAATGTCAGCTAATACTCACGATCGTTTTGGTTTAAATTTTAAATTATTTAATAGCACGCTTAGAGAGTCTGCACAGCTAGAGGATTTACGCCATCTTAGTGGTAACGCATTAATTGATAAATTAAATAGTGACAGCTTAAATACACACATAAAGTTGTGCTCTATTAACGACATTTACGAGCTGAGCCAAGCTCATAAACTATCTAAAAAAATATTAGGCTGGCCATTTTTTGATACCGACTTAATTACTATTTTAACAACATTTCACACACAAACACGTTTATCGGTATTAGTAGCAGACGACAGCTTACCGAGCCAAATTGCTACAAAAGTAATGCTTGAAATGCTGGGCTGCTTAGTAACGTGTGCAGAAAATGGTGCCAGTGCATTAACACTTGCTCAAAATGAACCATTTGACTTGCTACTTTTAGATGAGCGTATGCCAGGAATGTTTGGTAGCGATGTGGCGCAGCAATTAGTTAGGCAAAATACACCTAATAACAATACTCCTAAAGTTATTTTAACGGGGTTAACAGGCGATGAGCAAATAGCTGAGTTGTTTGATAAAGGAATTACTCACTATTTACAGAAGCCAGTGACAAAAGCGGTACTTGAGAAATTTATTAAACCTTGGCAGTTAGCCTCTTAAATTGATTAATAAGGAGAGAGTTATGGATGATTTCTCTAAGACAGCACCTATTTTAATTGGTTTTCAAAACAATTACTTTTTGCCAAAAGGTATTTTGTATGACGAGGTTGAAGAGTCATCAAGAATTACTGGCGTGGGGGAAAATACACTCTATTTATTGACCTTCTGGGCAGAGCAATTTGCTTTAGTTATTAATACACCCATTCACTTTACGCAAAACTATAGCGAGCTTAAAAATCCGATTGGTATATTAAAAGTCATTGCGGTGGGGGCATTTAAAGCGGGTTCGTACGGTGCTCAAACCATTAAGCAGCTAGACCTTTTTAGTAATATTATAGAGGTGGTATTTGGGAAAAGAAGTTTAAATGCTTTTACACATATAGATTTAGCCGAAAACATCAAAAAACATGGGGCCACTAATATAATTTTAGCGGGTACTGTGTCTTCTATCTGTATTGATTCAACTGTGCGCACTGCTGTTGCACGTGGTTCTAATGCCACTATTTTAAGTGACTGCACACCGAGACGCACTCCTTTTGAACAAGCATTCTACTGTGAAAAGGTTTCCCTTCTTTATGCACGAGTTTGTGAGAGTAATACTTTTATAAAGTATTGGAGAGATCATGAATAATAATGATGAGCTACAAGTTCAAATCCAATATGCACTAGTTGAAAAACTTTCCAATAGTAATCGACGTCAAGCAAAGCTATTAGCTATTTTAGATGAGTGTATTTTTGAGTGTGATAAACATTTGAATTTTACTTATATTAATGAAGCTTGGGAGAAGAAGTTAGGTTACTCAACCGATTCATTAATTGGCTCCAATATTACTAAGTTAATGAATTGCGATGATATTATGCATTTTGTCGCATACAGCTGTTGTTTACTAGAAGGGAAGCAGGCTCCCAGTGTAGAAATACAAATTAAAAGCAGCATCGGGCTCATGAACTGGTTTGAGTTAAGGTTAGTTTATGATGAAAAAAGCGGCTTTATAGGCTCGTTCTATGACATTCAACGTCATAAAGATTCTCAATTATTGCTCACACAACAACAAAAATATGTAAAACGCTTATCGCTTGTTGCAAGCCATACAAATAACTTAGTAATAATTACAGATAAATTTGGCGTAATTGAGTGGGTTAACAATAGTTTTGAAGTACTTACAGGTTACACCTGTGATGAGGTTATAGGCACTAGCCCAGGTCAATTACTGCAAGGGCCAAAAACATGTGAAAAAAGTCGTAAGGTTATGTCTCACGCTGTAAAAAATGGGCTTCCTTTTCAAGTTGAAACCACAAATTACGATAAAAATGGTAACGTTTATTGGGTTGCTATTGATGCAAATCCAGTGCGAGATGATGAAGGTAAAGTAAAGCATTTTATCGCTATAGAAACTAATATTACGCAGCGAGTTAAAGCTGAACAAGCAATGGCAGAGATAGAATATAACTACCACTCTGTCGTCGATAATATTCCTGATATTGTTTTACGCCTTGATACATTTGGCAATTTATTATTTATAAATCAAGCATGGCAACGCGTCTTACACAGCAGTGTAGATGAGAGTCTTGGCTTACCTATAATTAAGTTTATAGCAAAAGAAGATGTAGAAAAAATTAGTAGCACTTTGCTTGATTATAAACAAGGTAAGCGTGATATACGTCGCTTTGATATACGTTTGATTAATGCACAAGGCATAAATAATTGGGTTGAAATGACACTTACTCCCATTGTGGGTGGCTACGAAAGCGATTTGTTATCTATTGCCGCAACACTTGTTGATATACAAGAACGTATTGAAAGCGAGCAAATATTGCTTGAAGCTAAACATCAGGCAGAAACATTAGCTGAGTCTAAAAGCCGATTTATGGCAAATATTAGCCATGAAATTCGCACGCCATTAAATGCCGTTATTGGCTCTGCAGATATTTTGCATCATACCGGTTTAACTTCTGAGCAAATGCGTTACACACAAATGATTAAAACAAGCTCTGATGCATTACTGAGTGTATTGGATGATGTATTAACGTATTCGCGTTTTGAAGCACAAGCTATAACACTCGATAATCAGCCATTTAGTATTGATACGTGTATTGAAGAAGCAATAGATATAATTTCCCAAAGCGCTTTGCAAAAAGGGCTTGAGGTTGTTTTTGATTTTTATCCTGATGTCCCCGCTCAAGTAATTGGTGATCATGCACGTATAAGGCAAATAGCCATTAATTTATTAGCCAATGCGATTAAGTTTACTCAGCAAGGCGTAATAACGGTGACCGTTAGATGTACTTACATTGGAGCCAATAATTTAAATCTTCATTTATCAGTAAAAGACACTGGAATGGGAATCGCAAAAAATAAAATAGAAAGTATGTTTATGCCTTTTATTCAATCAGATAATTCAATTACCCGAAAACATGGTGGTAGTGGCTTAGGCCTTGCTATATGTAAGCAAATTTGTGATGTAGTAGGGGGAGATATTTCGGTTAACTCTGAGCTCAATAAAGGGAGTGAGTTTATCGTTAATTACCCGTTACAAATAGACACAACCGACTCAATATTGCGAGAGGGGTTTGCAGCACGAAGTAAAAAGCCAAGAGTATGGATTGTAGGACATAACCAAATTTTAAAAACCGCGTTGGAGCACACACTCACTCGGTTTTCTATCGCTTTTGAGCACTATGAAATATGCCCAGATATCCCTGAGTATGATAGTTTTCCTGATGCAATTGTATTAACTGATCCTCCAACGCTAGCCCAAACACGCGAGTGTATAAATACATATAACTCCCTTAATTCACCGTGTTTACTTATCCTAGACTTACTAGGTGAAAACTTATTACCGCAAAATCTTAACGATAGAGAGCTTAGGTTAAATGGCCCTTTTAAAGTATCGCATGTACCGCGAGCAATTAGTTTATTGGAAGAGCAGTTATTTCATTTAGATATTATATTTACTAATCGTGAACAAAAAGAAGCCTTAGAAAGCCCTTCAGGGTTAACTCAGTTGAATGGGACCAATGTATTGGTTGCTGAAGATAATACTAATAATCAAATAGTAATAAGGCAGTTTTTAGAGCAAAAAGGCTGTCGGGTACATATTGCTAGTGATGGGCAAGAGGCAATAACCAAGGCTAAAAACAATAAACTTGATATTATTTTTATGGATATCCAAATGCCAATACTCGATGGGATTTCTGCAACTAAAGCAATCAGAAAGTTAGGTATAGTCACCCCTATAATAGCGCTCACAGCAAATGCAATTCATGGTGATAAAGAGCGATTTATAGAAGCGGGGATGAATGATTACTTAGCTAAGCCAATTGTAAGTGAGACACTTTATTTATTGCTTGATAAATATGCCCCAGAGCAGGTTATTGAATCTAAACATTTAAAGCTCTCTCGTTTAGCGCAAGTGTGGGAAAAGCTGAGCTGAGCAATGAAGAACAATATAAAAAGTGGGTTTGTGTTGCATAAAACTTGATAAACGAAGAAATTAACCTAGTATTTTAGGAGTAAGTTAAATTTATTTTTTAGTATTTAATGAGTGTTTTTATTATGGTTTTTCAATTTGATTCGCAAATTGCAATTCAAAATAAAAATACAACGTTACGAATTATTTTTGGATTCTAAATTACATTTTTAATTTTTTTAATACTTTGATTTTGTTGTTTATTTTATCTTTCGTTTGTTTTTGTTTAGTTGGCACGGCTTTCGCAACATATTAAATATCAAATCAAGACGAATTTAGTTAAATTTTAAGGGGTGCAAAATGCAAACAAACACAAAAGCTAAACAACAGCCTAAAGGTAACAATTGGGTACTAACACCTGAAATTATGGTTTTGTCTATTTTGCTTGTTGCCACTTTAATAATAGGTATTACAGTTTTACGAGGTAGCGATTCGATTGAACCGTTGGCAGATATACAGCCAATTACTTTTACACAAGCTGATGTTGAAAACGCACAGTTGATGAGTAATACATTTGACTCGCAAAATACTAACTATGCACAACATGTAACTGCTCCTAAAAACGAAAATAATGACACTCTTTCAAACTAGAGACTTTTGCGCAGGTAACTATTTATAGTTGCCTGCGTTTTTTTATGTTCCTACCACCGTTTTAACTTTCTATCCCTCCCTATAAAATTAGCTATATGCTTTTAAATTTAGATTGTGCTTAACTTAGACAGAGTTTTATCAAAGCTTTCTCTTTTCTCACCTACAATTGCTAACACTAGCTTTAGTAGCAGCTATTAACTGGCTTATCTGTGCTTTATAGGCTCGATTAAGCGCTCATTTGCCAATTTAGGTGCATAGCAAACTGAATTGCAAAATGCGAATAAAGTGGGAGAACTAAAATCTTTTAACCTTCCAATTTAACCGCCTGAATCTATTGGTTTTTATTTCTATTTTTCCACATTTAAAATGGCCTGTAAATTGCTACTCATTATAATAAGTCACTAAGAGTGAAAAACGGAGCAAAATCATGAGTGCGTTTAAATACCTAGAATCGGAAAGCCCAGTCAATCTCGCAAGATGGCATGAGTTAGAAAGAATCATGTCTGATTCAATGCAAAATAATTATTTTAAAATGGTTTATCAACCGCTTGTATCATTAGGAACGGGAAAGTTGGTCGGCTTTGAGTCGCTAGTAAGGTGCCAATCACCGCGCTTTGGCATTGTTGGCCCTGATGAGTTTATCCCGCATGTAGAGCAATCGGGAATGATTTTAGAATTAGGTGACTGGATTTTTGAGCAATGTTTGTCTGATCTAAAACAGATGCGACATTTTGGTATGACAGATATTGCTGTTTCTTTAAATATTTCACCGGTACAAATTTTAGATGGTGATGTGTTTTCAAAAGTAATGGCTTTGCTAGAAAAGCACCAAATACCACCAGAGGCCATCAAAGTAGAACTAACGGAAACAGCGCTCATTCATAGTCCTGATAAAATAGCTAAGGCGTTTGAAAACTTCCATAAAGAAGGCGTAAAGGTGTGGATTGATGATTTTGGCACTGGGTACGCGTCTTTAGGTCTACTTCGTCAATTTGATATTGATGGTTTAAAAATTGATCGCAGTTTTGTAAGTGGTATTGCAACTAATAATGAAGACTTTACGTTATGTAGTGCAATTATTGCGATGGCTCAGCGATTGGGCTTACAAACTGTAGCAGAAGGCATTGAAGAGAATGAGCAATTACAAATATTAGAACAACTTGGTTGTGATATTGCTCAGGGGTACTTGCTCGATAAACCGCAAACATTAACAAAAAGTATTGATACCTGGGCTCTGTAATTGTTTATATTCATTTTGATTTGCAAAATGCAAAAAATAAATTACTCTTAAACTACAACTCTTACATTTTATTAGTGTACGAAGCTTTAACTTACACAAAGGTTATCTATGCCTATATCAGAGCAGTTTATCGATAAAAGTATTACTGAGCTAAACGTTTTAATTCAACTTGAAAAGGATGTTGGAATAAGCGTTTTAGCTCGATTAGTAAACTTATTTATCGATGAATTAGCTACTATGGCTAACCAATTAGATACGGCAATTAGTAATGCAGATATTATAAAAATTAGAGAAATAATGCATGTTTTGAAAAACTCGGCTGCTTTATATGGAGCCGCTCCTTTAGCTGCATTGGCAACACAGTTACACGATTCACCACCACCAACCACAGAAGAAAATTTGCACGCAGGGCTTGTTATTAAGCATAACTTGGATAAAACCCGAGATGCATATCAAATAATGAGTAAGAGTATAGCTATCTAGGAGAAAGCCGTGTCAGATATAATGGGTAAAGGTCTTGTTTATATAGTTGAAGATAGCATCGCAAGTGGTGCTTTGTACGCAAGTCAGCTAGAGCAAGTAGGTTTTGAATGTAAGCATTTCGCAGATGGGTATTCTGCGTTGGTCGGTATTAAAGAAAAAATGCCTGCGGTGATAGTACAAGACGTATGTTTGCCTGATATAAGTGGGCTTGAAGTTTTACAATTTGTAAATAAACAAAAAAATCCTGCTAATGTAGTCATGATCACCTCAAATAGTTCTATTGATATTGCAGTGGAAGCTATGCGTTTAGGTGGCTTTGATTTTTTAGAAAAACCCTTCACAAGTCAGCGACTTATTAGCTCAGTAGAAAGTGCGTTAACACCCAAAGAGCAAACTAAAGTACAACCTTTGGTTGAAAGCAGTGATAAAAGCCAAGATTTTGTTGGTGAATCACTCGCAATGAAAACCGTTTTTAGATTGCTAGATAGCGCAGCTAGAAGCAAAGCATGCGTATTTATTACAGGTGAAAGTGGAACCGGTAAAGAAGTATGCGCACAAACCCTTCATGATTCGAGCCCTCGCAGCCAAGGTCCTTTTATTGCAATAAACTGCGCCGCTATACCAACCGAATTATTTGAGTCTGAATTTTTTGGTCATGTTAAAGGTGCGTTTAGTGGGGCGTTAAGCGATCGAAAGGGCGCTGTTGAAGTGGCCAACGGCGGTACGTTATTTCTAGATGAACTATGTGAAATGGAGCTTAACTTACAAGCTAAGTTATTACGCTTTTTACAAACCGGCATATTTAGCAAGGTTGGTAGCAGCGAGGTATTACACAGCGATGTTCGCTTGGTATGTGCAACCAACAGAAATCCAATAATAGAGGTAGCAGAAGGGCGCTTTAGAGAAGATTTATATTATCGTTTAAATGTTATCCCCGTAAAGCTCCCGCCTTTAAGGGAGCGCGGAAACGATATTTTACTGCTCGCTGAGTATATTTTAAAACAAAAAAGCGATAGCAACGCTAAACATTTTATTGGCTTTTCTGATGAAGTTAAGGCGCTTTTTTGTAATTACGATTGGCCAGGAAATATACGCGAACTGCAAAATGTAATTGAAAATACAGTCGTTATTAATGATGGCGATGTAATAGAAAGAGATATGCTACCAAATTCATTTGGTCTAGGCGCTGTAAAACACTCAAGCTCAACTAAGTCAATTCACAATACAAACGATCAGAGTGTTCAATTATCTCCTATGTCGGTTCACGATATAGAACCATTATGGCAAGTTGAAAAAAGGGCTATTGAAAACGCAATCAAAAGCTGCGAAGACAACATTCCTCTTGCTGCTGCTTATTTAGGGGTAAGTGCATCTACCATTTATAGAAAAATAAAGGGATGGTCTTAAAGCTTTAATAGATTTTAATTGCAATTTTAGGTTGAATTAATAAAAGTTACCCTAAACTCTATGTGTAAGAGCAAAATTAATTTTTAATCTGAAATAGTAAAAGGAGATCGCAATGAGTAACACTAGTTTAAAACCTGCGGATATTATGCCATCACTAGTAGTGAGTGATGTTGATGAGAAAAAGGTAGATTTAGTTGACAGAATAAGTGACTCTCCGTGGAAAATGATTGTTGTTTATCGAGGCCAGCACCGCCCTAAATGTACTGCGCAACTCAACGAGCTTGCTAAAGTTCATAAAGACTTTAAAGAGACTGGAGTTGAAGTGGTTGCAGTAAGTGGTGATAGCCATGAGCAGCTTAATAAACATCTTGAAAAAATAGATATTAACTTCCCAATTTACTATGGTTTAACAATCGAACAAATGACTGATTTAGGGCTACATATTAGCGAGCCTCGCAGTGGTGCAGAAACTGATCATCCATTTGCTGAACCAGGGATTTATGTGCTTAATGAAAAAAATCAGCTTCAAATGGTCGATATATCAAACAGCCCGTTTGTTCGTCCTGATTTAGAGCAACTGCTAGGTGGAATTAAGTTTTCAAGAGAAAACGACTATCCAATCCGGGGCACATTTATTAAATAGTATTCATTTTACATGGTTTCAAAAAAGGCACTCTTCAGCTGTCTCTTGATCACAAGTCTGACTCAAGAGATTTTGCTAAATCGTAGCCTTCCAGGATGGCTTGTAACTTAAGCCATCCTTGCCACAACACTTTCACAGATGCACGCCCTGTGCGCTTGGTATCTTTCCAGCCTCCTAACTTTGCCAGTTCCTGATACGCCCATGACATATTTGGAGCAGTTTCAGGCAATGGTGTTTTTATTCTCTTTAACCACAATAACTTCCATGCTTTGGGAGATAACAGTTGTTCACAACTTGGAGAATCAGGCTGCTCATTGGTGAACTTTAGTTGCAATATTCGCGTCGCAATAAAGCCATTAATCGTCACCAATCTTTCCATGTTATCTTGGCTTTGAAGGCGTAAACTTTCGATATCCGTGCCATCACTTTTCCAGACTTTATGGTATTCCTCTACAAGCCAACGGTGCTCATAGTAGGTGATGATAGCTAAGGCGTCTTCTTTGCTGGTGACTGGTTCACTGGTTAATAGGTGCCAGCTTAAGCCGTTCTCAGCGTTTCCTCTCTCTGCACAGCCGACATAGTAAACTGGGAGGGAGCGTCCTTTCTTATTGTAAGGCGCTTTGAGTGTCACTGGCGCATAGGTGATATCCAGTGTTGCGCTTCGGGCTTTTCTTCCTCCTTTTTGTGCAATGTGGATGTGTTTGGTGCCTGCACTCATCAGCTCGCTTGCAAACGCATAGAGCTTATCCTCACCTTCTTCAATATGACGACTTTGCATCGAGCGTACGACGAATCGTTGCTGCTCGGTCAGTTTATACTGCAAGTATTCGTAGATGTCCGCTTCGCGGTCACACACCGATATCACGTTCGCCATTTGTCCTTGCAGCCGCTCTGCCATCGCTCGTGACGCTGACTCCCACTTGTAACTTTCTTTTTCTTCGTAAGAAGTCGTCGCGTGTTTTTCTCTTTTTCCAATCGTGTTGATATCACGACTCCAGCGAGACTGTTCAATTAATCCCACAACTTGCTTTGTGTCTGGCGCAAACAGTAATACGCTATGAGCTAACAAGCCTCGTTGTTTTGCTCCTCGTCCGACATGACCCAAATCATCTCGAATGGAGGAATGTTTATAAATTAGTGTGGTCGTGTCTTCTAATGCGAGCAATAAGTTATGACTTTTTGCTTGTTCAACCGTGGCTTTAAAGCCTGACTCTGCTATAGCCGTTGCGTCAATATTCTCGTTGCGAATAAAGCGGTAGGCACCTTCCATATCGGCGGGGGATTGAGTGATGTTCACAAGTGGTTTTCCTGGTTCATTTGCAAGCGTTGATGCTAACTTTACCAGACGCGCTGTTCTTCTTGGATCACCTAAGTCCGATTTACCGAATTGTTGTTTTGCCCAATGAGTATGTTCGTTAATCATAATGTGCCCTCAAACAAGATTTGAAGATCTGATCATGACATTGAGATTTAGTTCAAAAAAATCCCCGCTAATTTCTTAGCAGGGATTTGTGTATAAGAGACAGCTCTTCAGTGCCTTTTTTATTTATTTTTAATAAATTTACTTGAAAACAATTTTACCGTCCATATATAGTTAAGTAGGACGCCTGATGGGTCCTAAATTAAACTTAAACAATTGAAATTTATATTATTAGTTAAACTTTGCTTGAGCTTGTTCAATAGAAAAGCACATGCAAAATATCGCTTAAATATGAGGATATTATTATGCGTACAGTAGACTTATCACCACTTTATCGTTCATTTATCGGCTTCGAACATTTAGCATCACTTATGGATGCGGCAGCTAATACAGACAAGCAGCCGAGTTTTCCTCCTTACAATATAGAAGCACTCGATAAAGACAAATACAGAATCACTATGGCCGTTGCCGGTTTTAGTGATAGTGAATTGACCATTGAGTCAGAAAACAACACATTAAAAGTTGCAGGTATTAAAGCTAATAAAGATGAAAATAATGAACGTAAGTTTATTCATCAAGGTATAGCAGAGCGTAACTTTGAACGTAAGTTTCAGCTTGGAGACCATGTAAAAGTACTTGGTGCCGATTTAGCTAACGGCTTATTGAGCATAGAGTTACAGCGTGAAATTCCTGAAGCACTTAAACCACGTAAAATAGAAATTGGTAATAGCAATCTAATAGAAGGTAAATAGTCTTCTAAAGTACATATTCCCCTGATTATTTAGCCGCCTCATTTGAGGCGGTTTTTTTACTTAAAGCGCTTCTAAATTATTAAGGTAGTAGGTTGCTTGTTGCAGCGTTTGTTCTTGAAGTGTTTTATCTTGTTTATCCCAGTTTTTATATACCATACCAATACGTGGATTCTTCTCTAGCCTGTCTCTGTGTCTATTCATGAAATGCCAATACAAGCTATTTAGCGGGCAGGCCTTATCTCCTACTTTTTGTTTAACATCGTACTGACAGCTTTTGCAGTAATCGCTCATTTTATTAATGTAGTTACCGCTTGCAGCATAGGGTTTTGTTGCAATTATTCCATCATCGGCAAACTGGCTCATGCCTCGAGTGTTGGGCATTTCTACCCATTCTATGGCATCTATATAAACGCCTAAGTACCAGTTGTCTACGTCATCAGGGTTAATACCTGTAAGCATGCAAAAGTTCCCAATAACCATTAGGCGCTGAATATGATGGGCATAAGCGGTTTCAAGGCTTTGTTTGAGTGAGTGGCTTAGACAATTCATTTTTGTAGAGCTGTTCCAAAAATAAGATGGCAGTTTATTTTTGGCTTGCAATTGATTTTTAACTGCGTAGTCGGGCATGTTAATCCAATAAATGGCACGTACATACTCTCTCCAGCCTAATATTTGCCTAGTAAAGCCCTCTACTTGCGAGAGGGATATTTCATTGGGTCTTTGTTCGTATTCGCTTATTACACGTTTGATTACATATAACGGGTGGAGTATTTTTGCGTTTAGGGCAAACGATAAACGGCTATGGTACAGGCTGGTATTGTTTTTACTTTGATCTGTCATCGCATCTTGAAAGTGACCAAAGCGACTAAGTAAGTGCTCACAAAAGTATTCAAGAGATTCAATCGCTTGTTTACGCGTTGTTGGCCACTCCAGTGAATGTTCATTTATTTCACCCAAATAAGCGACGTTGTGTTTATTTAAACGAGAAATAATGCTGCTAACATCAGTATTGAATAACTTAGGCTCTGGGATGTCGGCTAAGTCTTTTTTGGAAAATTTATTACGATTATTACTATCAAAATTCCATTTGCCACCAGTTGGCTTTGCATCATCAATTAATATATTAAATTGCTTACGCATAGCACGATAAAAGTGCTCCATTGTTACATGCTTGTTTTTTGTAAAGCGTGTTTTTATATCGGTGAACGGTAATAAAAAGTGTTCAGTATCTGTAGCAATTACATTTAATGAGCTATCACTTTTAAACTTAGCTAATTGAGATTTTAGCCTAAACTCGTCAGGGTATTGATATTCAATAGAGTCGCATTGGTATTTATCGGCAACTCGCTTGAGTAATTCAATCAAGTCCTTGTCGTCATCGGTATCATCAAGTGTTAAATACAAAACATTAAAACCTGCCGTGTTTAATGCAGTTGCAAAGTTTTCCATAGCATTAAAAAAAGCACACAGTTTTTGAATGTGATGTTTAACGTAGTCAGTTTCTTGTTTTAGTTCTGCGATGAGGTAAAGCGTGTCGTCGTCTTTTTGCTTGTACCATGAATGAGATGGGTTTAGCTGATCGCCTAGTATTAGTCTGAGTGTTTTGTGATGGGTCATAGTAAAGCCAAATTTTTTTATACGGACGTATTTAATTAAAGGATCGTTTTACTATTTAACTACGAGTGAATAGAGCAAAAAGGCTTAACCGATTATCAAGGCAATAAAGGCGTGTTGGATCATGGTGTGCAAATGAGTTTAATTAATGGGGAGGTTAAGTAAGTTAAATTGCCACCCCTAAAATTTTATATTTAAATTTTATTACTTTGCTTTTGCTGCATTTTTTGTTGTAACGAAACCACATTAGATACATTAAATAGAATATTGCTGGCAAAGTTTTCAAAATATTTAAGGGCTTTTTTCCAAGCGAGCTGGCTCTCAGGAGTAAAGTGTTTACCAAGGTGCTCTTTAAGGGTTTCGTAAAACGCATCAGATAATAGTGCAATGTCACTTTGCGAAACACTGCTTTTTTTTAGGTACATTAAATGATGTGCTAAAAAAGGAGCTACCGATGCTGGCTTATCTAAATGTTTAACAATTCGCTCTAACACACAAAAAAGGGTAAAACTCTTTTCGTTAAATTGTAAGGCTGTTGGGTAATTCATTTCAATGCTAGATTCAGCCAATTTACTGTGAAATCGAGCCGTGAATGCATGAAAATTTGGCTTAATAATTGTTAAGTTATTTAACAATGCTGATTGTTGTTGGTTCATTTTTATCTCGCTGCAGTGAGTAATAACTATTATTATTAAGTGGCATAAAATTGATTATAGCGGGCAGATAAAATTCTGCACGTTTTTTTAGTGTTAAAGTATGGGTTTTAGTTATATCAATTTATTTTCTAGTAAATTGTAAGCATCTAGAAGGTACTAAGGTAGCTCAAATTTAGTTTGTTTGATTTTCACTCAAAAATAATAAGCTGTAATATTTAATAATTTAGAGACAGCATTTTATAAAATTGATTGATTACTTATGTTACTTATATATACATTAAATTAGCATCTTGACGAATTGGAAATTTTACAAACTAATTGCGTATTATAGTTGCTAATCATCCCGTACATCCTTATAATAGCGGCCATTGTTTAGCATGTTGTAAAACAGCTAACAGCGATATTAAATTTAAAGTTTGATATCTATTGGCGCGGGATGGAGCAGTCTGGTAGCTCGTCGGGCTCATAACCCGAAGGTCGTCGGTTCAAATCCGGCTCCCGCAACCAATTCTACTAGTAGGTATTACCTTACTAATTTATATCGCGCATTCTAAGTAATGCGCGTTTTGCGTTTTAGACTATGTAGTTTAATTAGGTCAGTTTACTGACTCGCAACCAAGCTTGGCCCTAGGCCACACAGTTTTATGCTTTATTGGTGTGACGCCCCGCTTGGTTCGGGGCGTTGTTGTATCTGCACCTTGCGATTTGTGGCAATTGTCATCAAATTAAAACTTAAACTCAGTATTTTAGGGCTATAAGCCCTTTTTTTGTTTGTATGGAGGATTTTCGTGACAAAACTTGAACAAGATTTAGTAACCATGTTAACGCCTGCGGTAGAAATGTTAGGCTTTGAATTGCATGGTCTTGAATTTGTGCAAGCGGGTCGCCATTCTACCTTAAGAGTATATATTGCTCATGAGGATGGGATCTCAGTTGATAACTGTGCGGATGCAAGTCGCCAAATTAGTGCGATTTTAGACGTCGAAGACCCAATTACAAATGAATATGATTTGGAAGTATCGTCTCCTGGTGTTGATCGTCTATTATTCAAACAAGATCACTACGAGCAGGCGCAAGGAGAGGAAGTACGCGTGCGTACTAAACTTCCACAGGATGGTCGTCGTAATTTTAAAGGCGACTTAGTAGCAGTTAGCAGCGATATGATCACACTATCTAGCGATGGTGCAGAGCATCTGATCATGCTTAGTAACATCGAACGTGCGAATTTAATCGCGAAGTTTTAAATTCGAGTGCGAAGGAATAGGGCAAGCGAGGCATTACCCATGGCAAAAGAGATATTATTGGTTGCTGAAGCCGTTTCCAATGAGAAAGCGGTTCCAAAAGAAAAGATTTTTGAAGCTCTAGAGTTCGCTTTAGCGACAGCTACAAAGAAAAAACACGATGGCGAAATTGAAGTACGCGTAGCAATTGACCGTAAAACCGGTGATTACGATACGTTCCGTCGTTGGCAGATTGCCGCTGTATTAGAAGATGGTTCTTTAGAGAACCCATACAGCGAAATCACTCTAGAAGCAGCACAGGTTGAAGAACCTGATTTGCAAATGGGTGATTATGTTGAAGAGCAAATCGACTCAATCAAATTTGACCGTATTACAACACAAATGGCTAAGCAAGTTATCGTACAAAAAGTACGTGAAGCTGAGCGCGCTTTAGTTGTTGAAGCATACAAAGATCAAGAAGGCGAGCTGGTAACGGGTGTTGTTAAAAAAGCAACTCGCGATGCAATCGTACTTGATTTAGGTAACAACGCAGAAGCGGTAATTTATCGTGATGACATGTTACCACGTGAAAACTTCCGCCCGGGTGACCGTATCCGTGGTCTTTTATATGAAGTTAAGCCTGAAGCACGCGGTGCACAATTATTTGTAACGCGCTCTAAACCTGAAATGCTAATGGAATTATTCCGCATTGAGGTGCCAGAAATTGGCGAAGAGATGATTGAATTACGTGCAGCAGCACGTGATCCAGGTTCACGCGCTAAAATTGCTGTTAAATCTAACGACAAACGCATTGACCCAATTGGTGCATGTGTTGGTATGCGTGGCGCACGAGTTCAGGCTGTATCGTCAGAACTTGGCGGTGAGCGTGTTGATATCGTACTTTACGATGACAACCCGGCACAATTTGTTATCAATGCAATGGCGCCAGCAGAAGTTGCTTCAATCGTAATGGATGAAGACACTCACTCAATGGATATCGCTGTAGAAGCAGATAACCTAGCGCAAGCAATTGGTCGTAATGGTCAAAACGTTCGTTTAGCAAGTCAGTTAACTGGCTGGGAACTAAACGTAATGACTGTTGAAGACATGCGTACTAAAAATGAAGCTGAATCTGATAAGTTACTTAACTTATTCACTGAAAATTTAGAAATTGATGATGAGTTTGCATCATTACTTATCAACGAAGGTTTCTCGACACTTGAAGAAGTGGCGTATGTACCAGCGTCTGAATTTTTAGAAATTGATGGTCTTGATGAAGAGACTGTAGATTTACTGCGCTCACGCGCAAAAGATGCATTGACAACTAAAGCACTTAAAACGGAAGAAAGCTTAGATGGCGCAGAGCCAGCTGAAGACTTACTTGCGCTTGAAGGTTTAGAGCGTCACTTAGCATTTGTTATGGCAAGCAAGGGTGTTGTTACACTTGAAGACTTGGCAGAGCAAGGTATTGACGAATTAGTTGATATCACAGAACTTTCATCTGAAAAAGCGGGTGAACTGATTATGGCTGCACGAAACATTTGTTGGTTTGCAGACGAGTAATTTATTAACGGAGGTATTACACACTATGGCAGAAGTAAATGTTGAAAAACTAGCCGGCGATATAGGTACGACTGTTGATAAATTGCTACAGCAGTTTTCACAAGCAGGTATCACTAAGCAAGCAACTGATAACGTAACAGAAGCTGAAAAAGCAACGTTACTTGATCATTTAAGCAAGCATCATGGCGGTACAGGTTCAGATGGCCCAGCGCGTATGACTTTACAACGTAAGAGCAAAAGCACTTTAAGTGTTACGGGCTCTACTGGTAAAGCAAAAGATGTTCAAGTTGAAGTTCGCAAAACACGTACTTACGTGAAGAAAAGCGCAATGGAACAAGAACAAGAGCAAGCTCGCTTAGCTGCTGAAGAAAAAGTGCGTCTTGAAGAGCAGCAAAAAGCTGACCAAGAAGCCGCAGAATTAAAAGCGAAACAAGAGGCAGAACGCAAAGCGAAAGAAGAAGCCGACCGTAAAGCCAAAGAAGAAGCTAAACGCAAAGCTGATGCAGAGCGTAAAGCGAAACAAAAGCAGATGACCCCAGAGCAAAGTGCTAAGTCTGAGAAAGATCGCATAGAAGCTGAGCGTCTGCAAAAAGAAGCAGAAGAGGCCGCATTGAAGAAAGCTGAAGAAGAAGCGAAACGTCAAGCAGAAGAAGCAAGAAAGCTAGCTGAAGAAAACTCGGCACGCTGGAAGAAAGAAGAAGAAGAACGTAAGAAACGCGAAGAAACAGCGGATCACCATCTTACGACTTCTACTTATGCACGTGAAGCAGAAGATGTTGCCGATGCTCGTGATGAGCAAGGTACACGCCGTGCTAAGAAAAAGAAAAAAGCGCCAGCAAAAGATAAATTTGCAGCGTCAAGAGGCCGTAACAAGTCTAAGTTAAAAGCACCTGCATCATTACAACATGGTTTCCAAAAACCAACTGTTGATGTTAAAAATGAAGTGCGTATTAGCGAAACAATTACAGTAGCTGAGCTTGCATCACGCATGGCCGTTAAAGGCGCTGAAGTTGTTAAAACAATGATGAAAATGGGTGACATGGTTACTATTAACCAAGTGATTGACCAAGAAGCTGCACAATTAGTTGCAGAAGAAATGGGTCACAAGGTTATCATTGTTAAAGAAAACGAATTAGAGCAAACAGTACTTAATGACCGCCACGAAGATGGTAAGTCAGAGCCACGTGCTCCAGTAGTAACTGTAATGGGTCACGTTGACCATGGTAAAACATCAACTCTTGATTACATTCGTTCTGCGAAGGTTGCTTCTGGCGAAGCCGGTGGTATTACACAGCATATTGGTGCATACCATGTTGATGTAAACGGTCACATGATCACCTTCTTAGATACACCAGGACATGCTGCATTTACTTCAATGCGTGCTCGTGGTGCTAAAGCGACTGATATCGTAATCCTAGTAGTTGCAGCAGATGATGGCGTTATGCCACAAACTAAAGAAGCGGTACAGCATGCTCGTGCAGCTGGCGTTCCTTTAATCATCGCAGTAAACAAAATGGATAAAGAAGGCGCAGATCCAGATCGTGTTAAAAACGAACTTGCTGTACTAGACGTTATTCCAGAAGAATGGGGCGGCGATACGCAGTACGTTCATATCTCAGCTAAAACTGGCTTAGGTATTGACGACCTTCTTGAAGCAGTATTGAACCAATCTGAACTTCTAGAGCTTTCTGCACCTACTGAAGGTATGGCGGCTGGTGTTGTTATTGAATCTCGTCTTGATAAAGGCCGTGGTCCAGTAGCATCAGTACTTGTTCAATCTGGTACGCTTAACCAAGGTGACATTGTATTATGTGGTCTTGAGTATGGCCGTGTTCGTGCAATGCGCGATGAAAACGGTAAAGACATTAAGTCAGCTGGTCCATCTATTCCAGTTGAGATTTTAGGTCTTTCTGGTATTCCAGCTGCAGGCGACGAAGCGACTGTAGTTAAAGATGAGCGTAAAGCGCGTGAAGTTGCTTTATACCGTCAAGGTAAGTTCCGCGATGTTAAACTAGCACGTCAGCAAAAAGCTAAGCTTGAAAACATGTTTACTAACATGACTGAAGGCGATGTTTCTGAAGTTAACGTGGTACTTAAAGCAGACGTTCAAGGTTCTATCGAAGCAATCTCTGATTCACTAACTAAACTTTCTACTGATGAAGTGAAAGTGAAGATTGTTGGTTCAGGTGTTGGTGGTATTACCGAAACTGATGCAACACTAGCTGCAGCGTCTAACGCAATTGTAGTTGGCTTTAACGTTCGTGCTGATGCTTCAGCTCGTAAAGTTATCGAGACTGAAAACTTAGACCTACGTTACTACAGCGTAATCTACAGCTTGATTGACGAAGTTAAACAAGCAATGTCAGGTATGCTAGCGCCAGAGTTTAAACAAGAAATCATTGGTCTTGCTCAAGTTCGTGACGTATTCAAGTCTCCAAAAATTGGCGCAATCGCTGGTTGTATGGTTACTGAAGGTGTTATTAAACGTAGCGCTCCAATCCGTGTACTACGTGAAAACGTTGTTATCTATGAAGGTGAACTTGAGTCACTTCGTCGCTTTAAAGACGATGTTGCTGATGTTCGTAACGGCATGGAATGTGGTATCGGCGTTAAGAACTACAATGACGTACGTGTTGGTGACCAAATCGAAGTATTCGAAACAGTTGAAGTACAACGTACTCTATAATTGTTACTAGGGAGTATTGAACGCTCAGGTTAACGCCGGACGTTCTACACACCCTACGCTAAGATTTTAAATGGGGGCTTAGCCCCCATTTGCATATCCATTATTTAGTTAACTTATTATTTAATTTCAATAAGTTATTATTTTAGGACAAGTATAATGAGAGAATTTTCTCGCACTGATCGTGTTGCACAGCAAATCCAAAAAGAGATTGCTGTAATTTTACAACGCGAAATTAAAGATCCACGCTTAGGTATGGTGACAGTGTCAGCGGTAGAAGTATCGCGCGATTTATCTTATGCCAAAATTTTCATTACTGTGTTTAACACACAAGATGAAGACGCAGCAAAGCAAAGCGCAAAAGTACTTAATGAAGCAACGGGCTATATTCGCTCGTTACTTGGTAAGCGTATCCGTGCACGTATAATGCCTGAGTTAAAGTTTGTAGTTGATAACTCATTAATGGAAGGTATGCGTATTTCTAACTTAGTGGATTCTATTATCCGCGAAGATAACGCAAAGCATGTAGATGAAGACGTAGAAAGTGTTGATGCTGCTGATGTTTCAGATAGCGAAGAAGGTACTGATCACGTAGACGATACAGATAGCGAAGAAGGCACTGATACAGATGGCAAAGCGCAGTAAAGGCCGTGCAGTTGACGGTATTTTGTTGTTAAACAAACCTGAAGGCATTTCATCAAATAAAGCATTACAGCAAGCAAAAAGTGTTTATTTTGCGCAAAAAGCTGGGCACACAGGTGCTTTAGATCCACTTGCTACAGGTATGCTGCCAATTTGTTTTGGTGAAGCGACTAAGTTTACGCAGTTTTTACTCGATACAGATAAAACCTATATAGTTCGTGCACAACTGGGTGAGCGTACAACAACATCAGATTCTGATGGCGAAATTGTTAGCACTAAAGATGTGAACGTTACGCGTGAACAGCTAACAAAAGAAATAGCTGCTTTTGTTGGTGAGTCTGAACAATATCCGTCAATGTACTCAGCTCTTAAGTACCAAGGTAGACCGTTATATAAGTACGCGCGCGAAGGTATTGAAGTTCCTCGTAAATGCAGAAAAATAAACGTGTTTAGCTTATCGTTTGACGAATTTGATGAGCAAAGCAATGTATTACAAATGACGGCCCATGTATCTAAAGGGACCTACATTCGTACTATCGTTGATGATTTAGGCGAAAATCTAGGCTGTGGCGCACACGTTATTATGCTCCACAGAACCGCTGTTGGTCAGTATCCGGCAGATAAAATGGTCTCGCTTGATGAGATTGAAACGTTGCTTGCTAAAGCGAAAGAAGAAGAGCTTGCGCCTTCAACTTATTTAGACTCGCTATTGCTACCAATTGATACTGCTTTAACTGATTTACCCGTTGTTGAAATTACAAAAGAACAAGGGGGAATTTTTAGTCACGGGCAAGCTGTAGAATTATCAATCGCTTTACCTGATGGTGCAATTAAAGTTGTTGCGGATAATATATTTATTGGTACTGGTGAGCGCAACTCAAACGGTCATTTAAAGGTTAAACGTGGTCTTGCTAGTCAGCAAGACGATTACGTGAAGCCTGAATAAGCAACTAATGTGCCTAACGGTGGCTTATTAGTTGTAGTTGGGGATAATTAGCTTGTAGTTATTCCTACAGTTGGTAGAATACGCCCGCTTAATCGTTTTGGCTGAATTAGTGATCGGCTAAGACACCTTTTAAATTTAATTTTTGGAGTTACTATGTCACTAAGCAATCAAGAAAAAATCGATATCATTGCTAAATTTGCACGTGCAGAAGGCGATACAGGTTCATCAGAAGTACAAGTAGCATTACTTACTTTTGACATCAACAAGCTTCAAGGTCACTTTGCTGATCACAAGCATGACTTCCACTCACGTCGTGGTCTGCTTCGTAAAGTAAGCACTCGCCGTAAACTACTTGATTACCTTAAAGGTAAAGACATCACTAGTTATACTGCGTTAATCAAAGAACTTGGCCTACGTCGCTAAGAACTAGATTATAGAAAAAGGAGCTTTTTAGCTCCTTTTTTTGTGCCTAAAATTTGTGTTTGAAAATAAAACAAATATATAAACCTATTGAATTATATTGTAAAACTCCTATTTCATAGCTTATCAAGCATCGTTGTATTTACCCACTCATTAGCCCAGCTTAAATCTAGTAGCTAGACTCGCATTTTGAAGCAGCTTTGGTATATACTATGCGCGTAGGTAAAAAGGTTTATCTACGCTTATTCACATCATTGCCAATTGTAGTACTTAATTGATTTCCAACTGAATACAATTATGTACTGTAATTGGTACTTTGATGACAACTTATTAGAATACATTTAAGGAATATTTTAAGTGCAAGCAATTATTAAAGAATTCAAACTAGGTCAACATACAGTGACTCTAGAAACTGGTGCAATCGCTCGTCAAGCAGACGGCGCTGTACTTGCAAGCATTGGCGACACTTCAGTTTTAGTAACTGTTGTTGGTAAGCGTGAAGCACAACCTGGCCAAGACTTTTTCCCACTAACAGTTAACTACCAAGAGCGTATGTATGCTGCTGGTCGTATCCCAGGTGGTTTCTTAAAGCGTGAAGGTCGTCCTAACGATGGCGAAACACTTATTGCACGTCTTATTGACCGTCCAATTCGTCCACTTTTCCCAAGCGGTTTTGTAAACGAAGTACAAGTTATTGCTACTGTTGTTTCTGTTAACCCTGAAATCCAACCTGATATGGTTGCGATGATTGGTACTTCAGCAGCACTTGCTATCTCTGGTATCCCGTTCAGTGGTCCAATTGGTGCATCTCGCGTTGGTTACATCAACGGCGAATACGTACTTAACCCTACATTAAAAGAGCTTGAAGAAAGCCAACTTGATTTAGTGGTAGCCGGTACTGATAAAGCGGTACTTATGGTTGAATCAGAAGCTAACGTACTTGCAGAAGACGTAATGCTTGGCGCTGTTGTATATGGTCATGAGCAATCTCAAGCGATCATCACTGCAATCGAAGAATTTAAAGCAGAAGCAGGCAAGCCTACTTGGGATTGGACTGCACCAGCTAAAAACGTTGCACTAGAAGATAAAGTTGCAGCAATTGCTGCTGATAAAGTAGGCGCAGCTTACTTAATCACTGATAAAGTAGCGCGTAAAGAAGCACTTGGCGAAGCGAAGGACGAAGTTGTTGCAGTATTAACAGCTGAACTTGCTGAAGGCGAGTCTCTAGACAAGCAAGAAGTTGGTAAAATCTTCGGTTCACTTGAGAAGAAAATCGTTCGCGGCCGTATCGCTGCTGGCGAAAAACGTATCGATGGTCGTGAACCAGATATGATTCGTGCACTGGATGTAATGACTGGCGTATTACCGCGTACTCACGGTTCTGCTATCTTTACTCGTGGCGAAACTCAAGCGTTAGTAACAGCTACACTTGGTACAGAACGTGATTCACAGTTAATCGACGATTTAACTGGTACTCATAAAAACCACTTTATGCTTAACTACAACTTCCCTCCATTCTGTGTAGGTGAAACTGGTTTTGTTGGTTCTCCTAAGCGTCGTGAAATCGGCCATGGTAACCTTGCTAAGCGTGGTATTGCTGCTGTAATGCCAACATTGACTGAATTCCCATATTCAATCCGTGTAGTATCTGAAATCACTGAATCAAACGGTTCATCTTCAATGGCTTCTGTATGTGGTACTTCACTTGCACTTATGAATGCCGGTGTACCAATTAAAGCGTCTGTTGCCGGTATTGCGATGGGTCTAGTTAAAGAAGACGATAAATTCGTTGTTCTTTCTGACATCTTAGGTGATGAAGATCACTTAGGTGACATGGACTTTAAAGTTGCTGGTACAGCTGCAGGTATCACTGCACTTCAAATGGATATCAAAATCGAAGGTATCACTCAAGAAATCATGCAAATTGCGCTTAAACAAGCAAAAGCTGCACGTTTACATATCTTAGAAGTGATGGACGAAGCAATTTCTGCTCCTTCTGAAGAGCTATCAATGTTTGCTCCTCGCATATACACAATGAAAATCCCACAGAAGAAAATCGCTGAAGTTATTGGTAAAGGTGGCGCAACTATTCGTCAGCTTACTGAAGAAACTGGTACAACGATTGAAATCGGTGACGACGGTACAATTAAAATTGCCGCTACAGATGGTGAAAGTGCAGCTAATGCAATTAGCCGTATTGAGCAGTTAACAGCTGAACTTGAAGTAGGTACTATCTACGAAGGTAAAGTTGTACGTATTGTTGATTTCGGTGCGTTTGTAAACATTCTTCCTGGTAAAGATGGTCTAGTACATATTTCTCAAATTAGTACTGAGCGCGTTAATAACGTGGCTGATCACCTTTCTGAAGGTCAAGAAGTTAAAGTTAAAGTACTAGAAGTAGATCGCCAAGGCCGTGTACGTCTAAGTATTAAAGAAGCAATGGAATCAGCAGCACCTGCAGCTGACGCGCCAACTGACGCGTAATTGTTAACTTATTAATCTAGTTATATTAGCTAGATGATAAAAAAGGGGCTGTCTAGCCCCTTTTTTTATGCTTTAATGAAACCTTATTGGACAAGGCCTGTCTTATATTAATCACGATATATCTTGGTATTAAGGATTTTAATGATACTCAAACATTTAGCTTTGGCATCTTTTGCTATTTTGTCTTTAAGCGCTTGCCAAACTACAACAGAATCAGAACCAACCCCGATTGTTAATGTGCCATTTACTGCACCTTTAGCCTCTGACTTTAGAAGTGAAATTGCTATTGCACGCTACTCAGAGTTATTGAATAGGGCTGACTTAAGCGAAGAGCAACAAGCTAAGCTTTATTACGACCGTGGTGTACTTTTCGATAGTTTAGGTATGACCACTCTTTCGCGTATTGATTTTAACCGCGCAGTAAAACTTAAGCCTGATTTAGCTGAAGTGTATAATTTTTTAGGTATTCAACATACGCTTATGCAGCAGTACGAAAAAGCCTATGAGTTTTTCGATTCAGCTCTTGAGCTTGATGAAGAGCATGAATACGCCTATTTAAACCGAGGAATCGCACTGTATTACGGCGATAGAGCTGGCCTTGCTAAAAATGACTTTAACGAGTTTTTAGCCCGTTCTCCTAAAGATCCATACCGTGTTTTATGGGTTTATTTAGCCCAGGCACACGAGGATAAAGTAATCGCACTTGATGCACTTAAACAAAATGCGACTGCGCTTGATGATTCACAATGGGCGTATCAGTTAATTTCTCTTTATACGGGCGATATGAGTGAACATGCATTTTTATCAGGCATTAGTGATGGTGTTAGAACTGAGCAAGAATATGCGCAGCGTTTATGTGAAGCTTATTTTTACTTAGCCAAAATGCATCAAGCAGCGGGTGAGCTGTATTTAGCATCAGACTATTTTAGGCTTGCGCTAGCAACCAATGTACATGAGTTTATTGAGTACAAATATGCGCGTTTAGAACTTGAGTTGATGGAAGGTGTTGACGCAAGTTAAGCGTTTTAAATTAATAGGTGTATTACTATGTTGTTTGTTAATTACAGGCTCGAGTAATCACCTTGGCGCTATTGGCTTTTGGCATGTTTTAAATACAAAAGCCAATGTTCTACAAAGTTATTGGAATTCACCAGCTTACTTTTCTGACCACCTAGAGCAGTTACCAAAGACCTCTTTAGCTATACTCGCTCGCAGTAAAATTTCATCAGCACAATATATGTATTCTCTTAAGCTTATTAAAAGCAGTCAGAGTGATACTGCAAAACAATTTTGGCTCTCCGCTATAAATGACTTAACAATTCCAGAGCGTAAAATATTAGCAACAAAGTTACTTGAGCAATCACGTTGGAGCGATTTAGAGTTACTCGCTAGTAAAAACAAATTACCAGCAGGGGATGTGCTAAATCATCTAAAACTTCAGTTAAAAACACCACAGAGTAAAATATCTACCGTGTTTATCCACGATCTCGGTTTTTCATCTTTAAGAAATATAAGCAAACCTAATAAGCAATGTATGTTTAACGTGCTGACTATGAGCGATCATCGTAGTGGCTTATATAAACTTACAGAGTTTATTAATGCTTATAATAAACAACCAGAGCCCCGTGAAAATGTTTTTTGTTTTTCAAAACCAATCTACGTTGCGGGTATGCTTGAGTGCAAAAGTAGTACTAGTCAAATAGCAAAGTGTGACTGGCAATTATCTAAACTTAATAACCAGCTTCCTAACAATTATGATTTTATAGTGATGATGCCAAAAGGCGGAACGGCTAATGTCACTAAGGGAACAATGCTAATAAACTCAAAAGCAAAATACAGTGTGTTTTTGCATGAGCTGATGCATTTTAACGGTTTTGAAGATGAATACGCTTTGCCTAAAACTAAGCAAGCATGGTTGTGTGCAAAAACAGGTTTTGTTGCACCTAATTTATTTATTTCTCATGGTGAGTCGCCGCCAACAGGTTGGCATAAAGCAAAGAGTTGCCAGGTAGGAGGTATTGCTTATAAACCTAGTGAAAATTGGTCTATTATGCAATATCAGCAGTTAGGGCTCTCAGCGCAGTATAGACAACTTTGGTTGAAACATTTAGATATGACCAATGGTAACTTTCATCGTCACCCTGGCGCGCTTACATTTGCAAATAAGGCCATATTAAATTAACAATTATCAGTATTAATTAATTGTTTTTTTAGGCTTAATAAATTGTTAGTTCTTGTTTAAAAAACACCCATACAGAACCGCTTTTTATAGACAAAATCAGTGTTTTTCAGTATAACTATAGTCATTAATGTCGTTTAAAAACAGGCAGTAAAAGCATCACTTAGTATTAAAAAGAGATGCCCTGATAAACTTATGATAATAAAAGGCCCTACATTATGACTTTGCTCTGGATACCCTTGTTATCCTTAATTGGCAGTGTTATTTCTGCATGCACAGGTAAGTTATCCCGCAATTTAAGCACTAGTTTAACGGCTCTTGCGCCTTTGACGGCTTTGGGGATTACTCTATACCATGCACCTGCCGTTTTAGCGGGCGAAACCATTCGTTATTCTTTAGCTTGGATCCCGTCAATAGGACTCGATTTGTCTCTGCGGTTAGACGGCCTCAGTTTATTGTTCATGTTTATGATTTTAGGCATAGGCTTGCTCGTTATCCTCTACACCCGTTACTACCTAAGCGCTAATGACTCAATGGCTAAGCTATATAGTTACTTAATGCTATTTATGACTGCAATGCTTGGTATTGTTATGTCTAACAACGTCATTCAACTGTGGTTGTTTTGGGAATTAACGAGCATCAGCTCATTTTTATTAATTAGTTTTTGGTGGCATAAATCAGAAGCGCGAAAAGGCGCACGTATGGCGCTTGCTGTAACAGGCGCGGGCGGCTTAGCGTTACTTGCTGGATTGATGCTATTAGGTGATATTGTTGGTAGTTACGACCTAGATGTTATTCTAGCGAGTAAAGCAATAATTCAATCTCATGATTTATACGAAGTAGCATTGGTATTGGTGCTACTGGGTGCGTTTACTAAATCGGCACAATTTCCATTTCACTTTTGGCTTCCTCATGCAATGGCAGCGCCTACGCCAGTAAGCGCGTATTTACATTCTGCGACGATGGTAAAAGCCGGTATATTTTTGTTAGCACGTTTTCATCCTGCTTTGGCAGGCACCGATACGTGGTTCTTGCTCGTTGGGTTAACGGGTTTAGCTACGCTGTTGTTTGGTGCTTATATAGCACTATTTAAACACGACTTAAAAGGCTTGTTAGCCTATTCAACAATAAGCCATTTGGGTTTAATAACGCTATTACTCGGACTTGATACTGAGCTTGCGACTGTTGCTGCTATTTTTCATATAATTAACCATGCAACGTTTAAAGCGTCGTTATTTATGGCCGTTGGTATTATTGATCACGAAACGGGCACGCGCGATATGCGTAAATTAAATGGTATGTGGCGATACTTACCATACACTGCAACGCTTGCGATGGTCGCGGCGGCTGCAATGGCAGGAGTCCCTTTACTAAATGGCTTCTTGTCTAAAGAAATGTTTTTTGCAGAAACGCTGCATCAGCAAGTGCTTGGTTCTATGTCGTGGTTAATTCCAGTACTGGCAACTGTTGCAGGTGCATTAGCTGTTGCGTACTCAGCACGCTTTATTCATGACGTGTTTTTTAATGGTGAACCAATTGATTTACCTCGTACGCCGCATGAGCCACCGCGCTATATGCGTGTACCAATAGAAATACTTGTTGTGATTTGTTTGTTAGTGGGTATGTTCCCGCACTTTACAATTGATGGCATTTTATCTGCGGCGTCTTTAGCTGTACTTGGAAAAGAAATGCCAGTGTACGAATTGGCTATCTGGCATGGGTTTAACTTGCCTCTACTAATGAGTGCGATGGCGATTGCTGGTGGCTTATTTATTTATATTAATCGTAAATATCTATTTCAATTTCAAGCATCATTACCACCTCTAAACGCTAAAAAAACGTTTGAACGTGTGATATTAAGCGTTATTGCTTGGTGTCAGTCAAAGGTAAGCAGTATCGAAAATGGATCGCTACAGCGCTACCTTGTAATTATGCTAGCAGTAGTATTACTGTGTGCGGGTTGGCCATTATTTGAAATGCAACAACTTGCCGGTAGCATGCCACTTACGCCTGTTGATGTGCACAATGCAATTGGTGCAGGCTTATTGATTATTGGTGCTCTTGCTACCGTTATTTGGCATCGCTCTCGAATGGTGTCGCTATTAATGCTCTCAATTGTAGGATTAATGGTGTCGGTTGTATTTACACGCTTTTCTGCTCCAGATTTAGCGCTTACGCAGCTAACTGTTGAGGTTGTTACTATTATTTTACTTATGCTGGCATTGTTTTTCTTGCCTCAGCATACGCCAAAAGAATCAAGTTCATTACGCGTACTTCGAGACTTAGCAATAGCCTCTACGTTAGGTGTAGTGATAGCGAGTATTTGTTATGCATTACTTACACGCCCGCTAGATTCAATCTCAGACTTCTTTATTGCTAACGCTAAAATTGGTGGCGGTGGTACTAACGTAGTTAACGTTATTTTAGTCGACTTTAGGGGCTTTGATACGCTTGGTGAAATTACCGTATTAGGCATTGCCGCATTAGGTATATTTAAAGTACTTTCTCGAATCCCATTATTTATGCCAGCGAGCGACAGCGAAGGGCGCCCATGGGCACGAGAGCGCCATCCAATATTACTGGCGAGTATTTCACAAAGTTTATTACCGCTTGCGTTATTAGTTTCTGCATATATTTTCTTACGTGGGCATAACTTACCTGGTGGTGGCTTTATTGCTGGGTTAGTAACGTCAATCGCGTTTATTTTGCAATACATGGCGCATGGTACAGCATGGATAAACGAACGCTTTGATGTTAATTATCGCAAAATTATAGCCTCAGGCATTGGTATTTCTTTGTTTACAGGTGTGGGTAGTTGGTTCTTCGATAAGCCATTTTTAACAACTTGGTTTGACTACTTTGATATTCCGTTTGTCGGTAAAACAGAGCTTGCCAGCGCGATTGCATTTGACCTAGGTGTTTACTTAACTGTTGTAGGCGCTACGTTAATGATTTTAGCAAGCTTAGGTAATATGACAGCAGATACCCAGAAAAAAGAGGTAAATATTTAATGGAATTATTGTACGCATCTTGCGTTGGAGTATTGGTCAGTTGCGGTGTGTTTTTACTGCTGAGAGCTCGTACATTCCCTGTAGTACTTGGGCTTACTATGATTTCATACGCTGTTAATCTATTTTTGTTTTCAGCAGGTCGCCTTACTATTAATAAAGCGGTAGTACTTGGTACTGGCACAGAATACGCCGATCCTCTACCTCAAGCATTAGTACTAACTGCAATAGTGATTGGTTTTGCGATGACCGCATTTGTGGTTATTTTGGCAATACGTGGGCGCGCCGATTTAGGTAGTGACCATGTTGATGGTTATGTGCCTAACACCTCTGCAGATAATAAGGAGCAAAAATGATCCAACATTTAGCTTCGCTACCTATTTTATTACCTATGTTGACGGCAGTTATTTTATTGCTGCCGCCATGTGGTAAAAGCGTCAAAATTCGCCGCTTAGTTTCAATTGTAATGGCAATAGCTACTTTTGCCATTAGTGCGCTTTTACTTGTACATATTAATAATACAGGTATTAATGTTTACGCTATTGGTAGTTGGTCTGCACCATTTGGGATAGTCTTAGTCGCTGACATGTTATCTACCTTATTGGTTACGTTAACTTCACTTTTAGGTTTGGGCGCTATTTTATATGGTAGTGCTGGCGATGATGAAAAGGGCAGCTTTTATCATCCACTTGTTCATTTTTTAATATTGGGTGTAAATGGCGCGTTTTTAACTGGCGATTTATTTAACCTATTTGTATTTTTTGAAGTGTTACTGATTGCATCATATGCACTGTTAATGCACGCAGGTGATAAACAAAACACTCGTGCGGCACTGCAATATGTAATATTAAATTTAGTTGGCTCAAGCGTATTTTTAATCGGTTTGGGTATTTTGTACGGTGTACTTGGTACGCTTAATATTGCAGATATGGCGCAAAAAGTATCACAGCTTTCGGGCGATGATGTATACCTAGCAAAAGCAGGTGGTTTATTACTATTAATTGTATTTGCTTTAAAGGCCGCACTATTACCTCTGCATTTATGGCTTCCAAATACGTATTCAAGCGCTAAACCTGTGGTTGCTGCATTGTTTGCGATTATGACCAAAGTAGGCGTTTACGCCATGCTTCGTGTTTACACGGTGATATTTGGCGAACAAGCAGGAGCGCTTGAACATATGGCGCAGCCTTGGCTTTGGGGCTTAGCAATTGCCACCATTATAGTGGGTGCCATTGGCGTTATGGCAGCGCAAGACTTACGTAAACTCACCTCTAACTTAGTATTAGTATCGGTAGGTACGTTGGTTGCGCTAATTGCATTGCAAAATGTAAATGCCACTGCTGCACTTTTATATTATTTAGTGCATTCAACACTTGTTAGTGCCGCACTGTTTTTACTAGCAGACTTAGTTTCAATCCAGCGCGGTAAAGTTGGTGATAGGCTAGTAGCGGGTCGCTCTGTTAAACAACCATTTTTATTAGGTGTGTGCTTTATTGTTGCGGCTTTAACTGTAGTTGGTATGCCGCCACTATCAGGTTTTGTAGGTAAAATTTGGATACTTAAAGCCACATTAAATAGTGAGCAAGCTTTACTATTTTGGCCTGTATATTTAGTAACAAGCTTCGCGTTGTTGGTAGCGCTTTCGCGTGCTGGCACGACCTTGTTTTGGGAGCATAAAAGTAAAAATAGCGAAAACGCAGATTGTGCAAATGCACACCCGTTGCAGGTAATTGTAATTATAGGTTTACTTGCGTGTTCGCCATTGCTCGTTATTTTTGGCGGACCAATAAGTGAATACATGCTAGGTGCTGCTACTCAGTTACATGATATAAGCGGCGGTATTAATGCTGTACTTAAAGGAGGCATGTGATGAGATTACAAGCCCGTTTTCGTTGGTTACCAACGCCATTTCGTAGCTTATTTTTGTTTATGGTTTGGCTATTGTTAAATAATAGCGTGTCGGTAGGGCACTTAGTATTAGCGACTATTTTTGCAATACTTATCCCGATATTAAGTTTTTCGCTTCGCGAGCCTCAGCCACTAATTTTAAAGCCGGGCTTGGCTCTTAAGCAGTTGCTTATTGTGCTGTACGATATTGTCGTAGCAAATTTACAAGTGGCTTTACTTATACTTGGGCCATCTAAAAATTTGCGTCCGGCATTTATAAAAGTACCGATAGATTTAACTCATGATATGCCAATTACCATATTGGCCAGTAGTGTATCGCTTACACCCGGTACAGTGAGTGCAGAGGTTTACCCAATTGCTGAATCGTTACCTGAGGGTGAAGAGCCAACACAACGCTACTTATTAATACATGTGCTTGACCTTAAAGATGAAGAAGCACTTATCAAACAAATAAAACAACGCTACGAAGCTCCACTAAAGGAGATATTTCAATGTTAGACACCGTATTACTCATTGTTTTTTCGATGATTGGCTTATCATTATTGCTTAATTTATGGCGATTGATCATTGGTCCATCAGTGCCTGATCGTGTTTTAGCGCTCGATACAATGTACATTAACGTCATTGCACTGATTATTTTATATAGCATTAGTATGGATACAGGGCTTTATTTTGAAGCTGCACTGCTTATTGCCATGCTAGGTTTCATAAGTACAGTTGCAGTGTGTAAGTATTTACTACGTGGCGATATAATTGAATAAGGTGAAAACATGATCAGCGAATGGGTTGTATCAATATTATTGTTATTTGGTGGTACGTTTATTTTAATTGGCTCAATAGGCTTAGTTAAACTACCTGACTTTTTTATGCGTTTGCATGGGCCAACTAAAGCAACAACGTTGGGCATGGCAAGTATGCTAATTGCAGCTATGGTTTATTTTGCAAATTCAGGGCATGGCCTAAGTGTTAAAGAAATACTCATTACTATATTTTTACTAATTACGGCACCGATTAGTGGTTACATGTTAATAAAGTCAGCTATTCATCATAAGCTAAAAGCCAAAGAAGGCACTAAAGGCCTAGATAATGTAGAAGACGATTAACATAAAAATATATTTATAAAAGGCCGAATAAATTAATTTTATTCGGCCTTTTTAGTGACTGCTTGTACCCTTTACAAGACTAATTAATAATGTAACTATAAAACGATTATTTATATGAAAGGATATTATTATGGGTAAGGTACTACTTTTATCATTACTGATTTTTTCTAGTAGTTTGTATGCTGAACAAAATACTAAGCAGCAAAAAATAGATGAACTTATTAGTGTAATGAATTTAGATTCAATGGTTGACTCTATGTACGGCCAGGTTGAAGGCATGATGAAAGGCATGTCAGACCAAATGGGCGTTAAGCCTTCTGAACAGGCAATTTTTGATAAATACTACAGCGACATGACGACGGTATTAAAAACCGAAATGAGCTGGGCCAAAATGCAGCCGATGATGATTAGCGTGTACGACAAACATTTTAGTGAGCAAGAAATTGCCGATATGTTAGCGTTTTATAAAACAGATACAGGGCAAAAAATACTTGAAAAAATGCCTGTTGTGATGCAAGAGTCTATGCAAATGTCACAAAGCTTAATGAAAGATGCTATGCCTAAAATACAAACTTTAGCGCAGCAACTAAGCGACGAATTAGAGCAAAGCCGTAGCGAATCAAACTAGGGCAGCGCATGTTTGGTATTTATGCTGCGTTATCGCCTATTTATGGGGAATAACCACACTACATAGGCTCTGCCTTGCCTAAAGACCAAACAGTCTGCTGTAAATTAAACCACCAATGATCAACACGCCCTTAGATTAATACGCGCCTTACTTAGGCGCTTCTCTCCTAAATTACCCCCCTCCAGATAATACACGGCCGATATCAGCTTAAGTTAATTATGTTTGTGTCACTATACCAATAACCAACAATACTTAATCAATTTGAGGGATTAAATTCGGCGTTAACTGTGTTAAACATTTTGATATACGACTGCATGGATGCAGAGGCAATTAGTGATAACAACTAAATAACGAAACCTTTGCCTTGTTATCAACACGATTTTCTTGTCTTAAATAGGTTACTTAATTAAGCGAATTGGTATTATTTTATTAGTTTTAAAATAGTCATTGACCTATGTGTTGCACCTAGGTTTATTATGAAGCTACTGAAACACGACGGAGCTAAATTATGTATGTTAAACAACTCGCCAAGTTAATGGGCGTGACTGCCGATACTGTTCGTCATTACACACGTGTTGGGTTACTTAACCCAATACGCAGTGAAGAAAATGGCTATCAAGAGTATACAAAGCAAGACCAGCAGCGTTTAAAGTTTATTATTAGCTCTCGTCAACTTGGTTTTTCACTCAAAGATATTCAACACATTATAGGCGAGTCAGAGCTGGGGAATTGTCCTTGTCCGTTAACGCGTAAACTCATTACTAAACGCCTAGAAGAAACCGAAGCACTATTTCAAGAAACTTTAAAATTACGAAACAGAATGCATGCAGCTCTGGCGCAATGGGATACATCAGCCGATGGTGCAAATGCCAGTGACGTGTGTAGTTTAATAGAATCATTTGTTGATCCAATAAACGATTCTGCAAATAAGGAGCAGCGTAATGACGACTAATACAAAAGACACCGCGCAAAACTTTATTATTGAAGGTGCTAATTGCGGCAGTTGTGTGGCTAAAATTGAAAAAGCCCTTAATAGCGTGCAAGGTGCGCAAAATGTAGAAATGAACTTTGCTGAGCGTACAGTACGTGTAGAAGGTAAAGCTTGCGAAAGCACGCTTATTAAAGCAGTCGAAAACATTGGTTATTCAGCTAAGCCAATGAGTAACGAGTCTGATCAAGATGCACTTGATGAAAAAGCAAAGTCGGACGAGGCACATTACAAAAAGCTAATGCGTAATATGATATTAGCGTTAGGGGTCGGTGCACCGTTAATGATATACGGGCTTATTTTTGACATGAGTGTGACCACCGACACACAACGAATAGCATGGTTTTTAGTGGGTATAGTCACGCTTGTGGTTATGGCTATATCAGGTAAACAATTTTACAACGGTGCATGGCAGGCATTCAAAAACCATGCTGCCAATATGGATACATTAATAGCGCTTGGTACAGGTACTGCGTGGTTGTATTCAATGTTTGTGGTAATAGCACCAAACTTATTACCGGAAGTTGCAAGACACGTATATTTTGAAGCATCATCGATGATCATCGGTTTAATTAGTTTAGGGCTCGCTTTTGAAGTAAAAGCACGTGGGCGCACCTCACAAGCAATTAAACGCTTAATTGGCCTGCAACCAAAAACTGCACGCGTAATTCGCGATGGGCAAGAGCAAGACATCGACATTAGTGATGTGGTAAAAAATGATGAAGTACGCGTACGCCCGGGTGAAAAAATCCCTGTGGATGGCGATGTTATTGAAGGCAGCAGTACGGTTGATGAGTCAATGCTTACTGGTGAGCCAATGGCTGTAAGCAAAAAAACGGGCGACAAAGTCGTTGCCGGAAGTATTAATAAAAGTGGCACTTTATTATTTAAAGCCACGCACATTGGTAGCGAAACCACACTGGCTAATATTATCAATATGGTAAAACGTGCACAAAACTCTAAGCCATCAATAGGGCGCTTAGCTGATGTTATATCAGGAATATTTGTACCAACAGTCATGATTATTGCAGTACTTGCGGGTCTTGCATGGTTAAACTTTGGACCTGAGCCATCAATTGCTTATGCCGTTGTTGCAATAACCACTGTACTTATTATTGCGTGTCCTTGTGCGCTAGGACTCGCAACCCCTATGTCGGTTATGGTGGGTATTGGTAAAGCTGCAGAGTCAGGAATATTAATTCGAAATGGTGAGTCGCTGCAAACAACATCTAAAATCACCACCATGATTTTAGATAAAACAGGCACTATTACTCAAGGTACACCGCAAGTTACCGATGTAGTTACGTTTAATAACAGTGATGAAAATACAGTAATGCAACGTGTTGCAAGCCTTGAAAGTAGCTCAGAGCATCCACTGGCAGAAGCAATTACGGCACACGCTAAAAAGCAGGGCTTAGCTTTAAGTAAAGTAGCCGACTTTAACGCAATTACAGGTAAAGGTGTAACTGGCAGTGTTGACGGGCAAACATTGTTGTTTGGTAATAAAGCGCTAATGGATAAATACGATGTAGCCGTTGATGATGCAACCGAGCAAGCTCAAACACTTGCCGGTGATGCTAAAACGCCCATGTATTTTGCAAGTAATAATAAGCTCCACGCTATTATTGCAGTAGCAGATCCTATTAAAGAGGATTCAGTTGAAGCTATTAAACGCCTGCAAGATAAAGGTATCCACCTAGTTATGCTAACAGGTGACAACAAAGCCACTGCACAAGCCGTTGCTAAGCAAGTTGGTATTGATGACTTTATTGCAGAAGTAATGCCCGATGACAAAGTAAACGAAGTAACAAAGCGCCAAGCAAACGGTGAAATAGTGGGTATGACAGGTGACGGTATTAACGATGCCCCCGCACTTGCGCAAGCCGATGTAGGGTTTGCAATTGGCACAGGTACCGATGTTGCAATAGAAAGTGCAGACATTACCTTAATGCGTGGTTCGTTACATGGTCTTGCTGATGCAATTGCAGTGAGTAATGCAACTATTTCAAATATTAAACAGAACCTATTTGGTGCCTTTATTTATAACGTGGCGGGTATTCCGATTGCAGCCGGCGTGTTGTATCCATTTTTTGGAATACTACTTAACCCTGTTGTTGCAGGTGCAGCTATGGCACTTTCATCGCTTACAGTGGTAAGTAACGCTAATCGCTTACGTTTTTTCAAACCAAATAAATCGTAATTTAAGCTAAGGAGTACATTATGTTGATGATTAATATAGGTGGTGCACTGTTAATAGCCGCAATTATTTATTGGTTTTGGCTATACAAACCAGAGCAAACACAAAGTGATGACAACAAAGTAACGATAGTCGTTGATAACGGTGTTTATAAGCCAGGACACATTAAAGTGGCAGCCAACAAAGAGGTTGTACTTACCTTTGATAGAAAAGACAGCGCGCCGTGCGCCGAAACCGTGGTATTTCCACAGCTTGATATAAGTAAAACGCTGGCAATGGGTGATGGCAATACAGTTAAACTACCTGCGCTTGAAGCCGGTGAGTATGACTTTCATTGCCAAATGAAAATGTACAAAGGCAAGCTAGTTGCTCAGTAACCTGAACTAAGTAGGTGTTGGGGTCGTATAGTTGCCTTATATAAGTTATGAGTAGGAGTGGTTACATTAAATGAATAAATTAAACCCTAAAAAATTATTGAATAGTAAATGGACCGCAACACCTTCTATAAATAAAGAAAAACACTTCATTATTGTTGAGGTGGAATTTGATGAAGATGGCAACGTAATTGAGTGTATTACTGAGGCTGTTATGTCAAAAAATCAATATCCAATTAGTTGGCGAGATTTAAAAGATAACCAAAAGTGGCTGCAAGGGTGGAAGTAGTTTAAATCTATATACTTTACCTCCCACTAGGGCGTGTTGATCTTTGTGGATTGAAATTTGTTCAAACTAGGGGCGATTAAATCGCGGCGCGAGGTTTGTAACCTAGTGGGCTAAGTAAAAACCGAGCAACAAAGAGTTGATCGTCCCTAGAAAGAACCCAAAGGGCAGTGCATGTTTGGTATTTATGCTGCGTTATCGCCTATTTATGGGGAATAACCACACTACATAGGCTCTGCCTTGCCTAAAAACCAAACATACTGCTGCAAATTCACCCACCAAAGATCAACACGCCCTAATAGCGGCACATTTGCAGATAGCTGGAACACGATATAGGTTTGCTTAACTCAAGCGAACCTATATTTTACGGCGCATTAAGTTATGAACTCAATGCTATAACTTAGCTCATATATCACATTCTTCCTGAGTAATTCGCCATTTGGCAACAAAACAGTTAATTTCAAAACATCCTTTCAAAATTTTTATAATAAATCTCAAAAATAATGTAACTGACTAATTATAAATGAATTAATTATTTAATAGTCGCGAACAAATCCTATGTTACTTCCATGTTCATATTCAGTTTATTTTGAAGACTAACCCAAACACCCCCCTTTTTGGCTTTTTAGCAAAAGTGTGTCTTTTTAACTAAACCTAACCAATTGATTTATATCGGTTTATTATTTTTAGGTAAATGGCTGTTGCTAAATAGCAACAATAACACCTCCTCAAATTAAGCTTCTCTCGCTTTATATTGTTTAACTCATTGTTTTTAAATAATAAATAAAAAGTGGCACCAAAGTTGTAATACCTAGAGTGTATTAAGCAAAACGTGATGAAAGCCAAAGGCCTTAATCGCAACAACCCAATGAAGGAATACTATTATGAAAACATTTCAATCAACACTAGTACTAATGGCGCTAGCTTCTTCATCAGCGGCTTTTGCAGCAACAGATTTTGATACGCTAGACGTAGATGGTAATGGCGCAATCAGCCAAGCCGAAGCATCAGTGGATGCTGAGCTTTTAAGCAAATTTGAAGAACTCGATACAAACCAAGATGGTGAGTTATCTGAAGATGAGTTTTCTAAGGCCTAAAATTAAAGCCTTAAGCAGTTAATGTTCTGTAATGTTATCTAAATTCTGAGTTGCCAAAGACAACCTAAGTAGGCAAGGGAGCCTACTAAAAAGAATAACCAGGAAGTGACTAGAGAGCACTATAGAGCAAATTTATTTAGGACACCGCATACTTTTGAAGGATTAAATTATGAAAAAGCTACAATCAACATTTGTACTTATGGCTATTGTTTCTTCGTCAGTAGTATTTGCAAACACAGACTTTGAAACACTCGATGCAGACGACAACGCTTCAATTAGTCAAGCTGAAGAATCGGTGCAAGTGATAGAGCAATTTGACGAGCTAAATGTTCAAAGTAGCGGTGGTCCGACAGAAAATGATTTTTTTGAATATTAATTTATAAACACTTTACTCCTAAAGGATCTTTGAAAAGGACTTCTTACCTCTAATCAGTTCACCCCTAATCAGGCTCAAAGCCTAAGGAAACGATTATGAAAACACTACACAAAACTTTAGGGCGTATTGATCTTTGTGGATTGAAATTTGTTCAATCTAGGGGAGATTAAATCGCGGCGCGAGGTTTGTAACCTAGTGGGCTAAGTAAAAACCGAGCAACAAAGAGTTAATCGTCCCTAGAAAGAACCCAAAGGGCAGCGCATGTTTGGTATTTATGCTGCGTTATCGCCTATTTATGGGGAATAACCACACTAGATAGGCTCTGCCTTGCCTAAAAACCAAACATACTGCTGCAAATTCACCCGCCAAAGATCAACACGCCCTACCACTTGTAGCTCTTGCTTCTTCTTCAGCGGCGTTTGCTGCGGTAGATTTTGATTCTTTTGATACAGGTGGCGACGGCGTAATTAGTAAAACAGAAGCCCAAGTAAACTCGCAACTAGTACAGCTTTTTGATCAATTAGATGCAGATGGAAATGGCGAGTTATCTAAAGAAGAGTTTTCGAAGGTTCAGTAATAAGCTCTATGTAGAACCTTACCAGTCATACTCAAAAAGCAGCTAAGTAATTAATACTTAGCTGCTTTTTTGTGCATTTAATTTAATATATTACTGTTTAGTCACCAAAGTAGTGCAAAACTTGAGTTTGAATAGAGTCAAGTTACTGATTATTAAGTTATTTTATTATTGGTTTTAAACTTGCAAATCTATTTATAACTTAGGTTAATGAGTATTTAAAATGGCGCGAATGAGTTATATCAGTAGTGTTGAGCGCTACCACGAATATGAGCATGTAATACACAGCTTACTTGAATCTATTTTGATGAGTATTGAGGATGGGTTAACTAAAGAGCGTGATACCCGCTACCTGATTAAGCAGTACCCATTTTTAGAATTACAATATTGTCTAAATGCAGAAGGTTTGCAGCAGGGTAATAATGTCTGCTTTAAACGGGCATATAGCAAAAAACTAGGTGAAAGTGGTAATCAACAAGATTTAAGCGAGCGACCCTATTTTTTGAACGCTAAAACAAGTGATAGAGTGTGCTTTACTGATCCCTACATTTCTATAGCGACTAACCATTTATGTATATCGGCGATTAAAGAACTAAAAAAACCAATTAATAATCAACATTACTTGGTCGTTGATGTGAGCTTAACGCAGCTTATTGAATTTGTAATGGGTGATACCGCGCGCGCTAATATGTCGCCTTACTTCAAAGCGGGTTACGGTATTATTGTTGCGTGCTTATTTTGCTTAGTATTATTTTTACTGAATATCGTTTTTAATGATATATACGCGCTATTAACCCATGTAGATACCTCATCAGACCCACTTGAACCCTTTAGTATCATTATTTACATCACCCTAGCATTAGCAGTATTCGATTTAGGTAAAACAATACTCGAAGAAGAAATCCTTATGCATAAGGATATTTTTAGGCACTCATCTACGCGTCGCACTATTACACGGTTTATATCTACCGTGTTGATTGCTATATCAATTGAGGCGCTGTTAACTATGTTTAAAGCGGCGCTGGGGCAATCGGAATATTTAATGCCTGCAATAGCGATGATGCTTGCAGTAGTGGGGCTTTTAATTGCACTGGCTATTTATGTTTACTTAGGGGCAAAGGCCGAAACGCTATTAATGCGGGCTCGTTTAAAACAAAAATCCTCCAAGTAGGAGGATTTTTATATTACATAACTATTAATAGTTATTTATTGTTTATCTTGCGTGCGTTTGGCTTTAAAGTCAGACTCGCTCGTCCACTTTGGCCAATCGCCATTGTTTGCAAGTTGAGTGGCTATATCAACAATAAGATCTATATCTTGCTTAACGCCACCTAACGACCAATCAGCTGAGTAGTCGTCTGCTTCTTTATGGTACTTATGCGCAATGTACTCAGGATCGGTATCGCCCAGGCTCATAAATAATAGACTAGGCACACCTTGCTTAGAAAGTGAGAAATGATCAGATCTAAAAAACAAGCCATTTTGCGGCCGAGGATCCATTTTAACAACACGGCCTTGTGATTTTGCAGCCTTTGCTAAATAGTTTTCCATTGTCGATAAATCTTTACCGTATTGTAAAATGTAGTCAGTGCCATCAAGCACGTTCATGCCATCAATATTTAATAGACCGACCATTTTTTTTGTAGGTACAACCGCACCCGATGCAAATTCTTCAGAACCAATTAACCCCGTTTCTTCTGCTGTAAAGTTAGTAAAAATAATTGAGCGTTTAAATGGTTTTTGCTTGTTCATTTTGCTCATGATGCGTGCTATTTCAAGCGTGGCTGCAGTGCCTGAAGCGTTATCTACTGCGCCGTTATAAATCTTAGGGCCAGTATCAGTTTGTTTAGTACCAAAGTGGTCCCAGTGAGCGCTAATAACAACGTATTCGTCAGGTGATTCGCTACCTGTAATTTGTGCAACTACGTTATGCGATTTTGCATGAGATACTTCGTTTTTAAAGGCAAGGTTTGCTTTTAAGTTGAGTGGCGTCGCTTTAAAGTCATCATTTAATGCTGCTTGTTTTAAATCTTGATAGTTAAGCTTTGCGGCGTTAAACATTTTCTCAGTCGCATCAAGTGTTAGCCAGCCCATAACCGGTAATTTAGACGCGTTTAAATTGTTATCCATTAACGTGTATTTAGTGCCGGTGTTTGAACTTTCAACTACGCCCCAAGGGTATGCCGCAGGTGCTGTTTCATGAACAATAAATACAGCCTTTGCACCTTGGCGAGCGGCTTCTTCATATTTATAAGTCCAGCGACCGTAGTAGGTCATTGCATTGCCAGTAAAAAGGGCATCGTTTTGAGTAGCAAAGCCTGGATCGTTAACTAGCACAACCACTGTTTTACCAGTTACATCAATATTTTTATAGTCATTCCAGCTATATTCTGGCGCATTAATACCGTAGCCCGCAAATACAACGTCAGAGCTTCTTACATCAATTAATGGCTGAAGTTGCTCGGTACGTGCGGTAAAGTCTTTGCCTGATTCAAAGCTCAAATCACCTACCTTTAACTGCATGTCCTGATTAGCTGTCACCATTGCCATTTTTACAGGCTGTAAGTATTTACCTTTATAAGCACCGGTTAAACCCAGCGCTTTATATTGCTCGCTTAAGTAGCCTACTGTTTTCACTTCGCCATGAGTAAGCGGGCCTCGGCCTTGAAAGTCATCAGAGGCTAGCGTTTTAATATGCTGTTTAATATTGCTAAGGCTTACACCGGCTGTATTTTCTAATGGGGTTTGTTCGCTTGCAGGCTCTGAGCAGCCAAAGAGTGCAACTAGCAGGCTTAGGCTAGCGCTTTTTAAAAGAGTAGATGCCATAGTCTTCATATTGTTATTTAAATAGGCTTTCAATATAAAGGAAGCACCGCAGCGATGTCGAATTTTTATAGAGAACTTTTCATTCAATTGCAGATTGATTTTATAAGGTGTATAAATAACGAACAACCTAAAGGAGCACATAATGAACCAATGTAAAAAAAGTGGGTATTTATTTATAGCTAGTGGCATTGCATTTTTTGCTGCTGCAATATTAGCTGAGCAGGAGACATTTTTTGTGCTGTCTGCTTCTTTTATAATATTGGGCACTATAAGTATAAAAAAAGCGGCTTAATAACCGCTTAGTTTTTTTAGCTAAATATAAAGCTTAAATACAATACTTGGCACTAAAAGCAAAAAACCAGCATTAGCTGGTTTTTTAGTATAAGTTGCAGTTAGCTTTATGCGTCTGCAAGCTTTACGCGGATCTTACTTTTATCAACAGTAGATTGGTTAAGTGCTTTAATGGCGCTTTTACTTTCTATGTCGTTTGGCATTTCTAAAAAGGCAAAGCCTTTAGATTGGCCAGTTTCTTTATCAAGTACCAAGTTGCAGGTAGTCACTTTACCGTGCTCTGCAAATAAAGTACGAAGCTCATGCTCAGTGGTAGCACGAGACAAGTTACGAACTAATAGTTTCATAATGAACCTAAATAATTATGTCAGTACTAATTATCTCAAGTAACTCAGCTTTAACCTAATTTTATTTTAAAACATATATAAATAAACGTTCTATAGGAATAATTGTTTGTATCACACTGAAAAAACATAGCTTTTATAATTTTAAATGGATTGCCATTAAATTGGTCATGTTAATTGGTAATTGAGTTGTGGTTATTTGCATAGTTAATTGGTAAGTTTATGTTTTATTAACTTACTATTAACTATAAAGCTAACAATGCCTAAATATAATCTTAAACTGCGTAATGTAATTACAACCGCACTTCTATCTTGTTTAGTTGTCGGTTGTGGCAGCTCTGGCTCTGATTCTACGGTGCAAAATAATGAAGCGATTACTTTAAAAACTCCAGCAATAATTGGTGGTAATAGCCGAGGCGAAGTTATTAGTGATAGTAATGATGCAATAACAGGCTCATTAACCATTACTGATCAACAATCCGGTGAGGCTGCTTTTATAGCACAAGAAAATAGCGCTACAAGCTATGGTTTTTTTAGCTTAAATGCTGGTGGAAATTGGTCATACACACTTGATGATTTAAACGCTTCAATAACATCTTTAAGTGAAGATGAAACACTGCAAGACACAATAACAGTAAACTCTTTAGATGGTACTGGCGCACAAATTATCATAACAATTGTTGGTGCACCAATAACTCAAGCTGATGGCTTTGAGAGCATCTCGCACGTGTTATTGCAATCAGATGGCGTAGATTCGGGACTTCACGCATACACACTTATTGAAAATGCATTCGGCGAAGGGTCAATTGAATCTCCAGACTTATACGCTGGCAATCATGAAAGTGTTGTCCATATTATCGAAGATACCGATACGATAATTGGTAGCCATTTTGTATTTTTAGCCCACCGAGATGATGACCAAGATAAAGACAAAGGTGCAAGTGACAGACAACGCAACGAAATAAAAACCTACGATAAATCACCACAAGAAACACTGGCGTTTGAGGGTGAGACATTTCAATACAGCTGGAAATTTAAAGTAAGTAGCGAGCTTGAGCTTACGAGTAAGTTTAGCCATTTTTTTCAAATAAAAGCCCGTAACGAAAGTAACGACAACACCAATGGTAATGACGATCAGCCTATTATCACTCTCTCAGGTGCGCAAAAAAACAGTACAGGCAATCAACTGCAAGTGCGGTATAGCGCAGGCTTTGACGAAAACGGTAACAGCACGGGTCTTGATAAAAACTTAATTGAAACCGACTGGTCTTTAATTACAGATGAATGGGTCGAGGTATTTGTACAAGCTACATTTAGTGAAAGTGGTAAGCTTGATATGACATTAACGCGCTTAAGCGACAACGCAGAGATATTTAATATAAGCGAGCAAAACATAGATATGTGGCGCGGCTTTAGTGATGATGATTTTGCTCGTCCTAAGTGGGGAATATACCGCTCAATTGTTGAAACCGACAGCCTTCGAGTTGATGAAGAACGTGTTAGGTTTGCTGATTTTTCTATCACAAGAGGTAAGTTAGCGCAGTAAGCTATTTTATCAATTAGCATGAAAAAGCCGTTAATAATTATGCATTATTAACGGCTTTTTTTATTCTTTGATAAAAGTGGTTATTTTACTTCTTTGCCCGCTGCTTGTTGATCAGCATGGTAGCTTGAGCGTACAAACGGACCTGAAGCCGCGTGAGTAAAGCCAATTTCGTCTGCATACGCTTTTAAGCCGTCAAACTCTACTGGTGGCACGTAGCGTTTAACCGGTAAGTGATGCTTAGAAGGTTGTAGATATTGGCCTACAGTTAGCATGTCAACGTTGTGTGCACGTAAATCGCGAAGTACTTCTTCAATTTCGCTAATTTCTTCACCTAAACCTACCATTAAGCCTGATTTAGTTTTAACTTCTGGGTGAGCTTCTTTAAAGCGACGAAGTAATTCTAATGACCATTTGTAGTCAGCACCTGGGCGAGCTAGTTTGTATAAACGTGGCGCAGTTTCAAGATTGTGGTTAAACACATCTGGTGGCGTCTCGATTAATATTTCTAATGCGCGGTCCATACGACCACGAAAATCAGGTACTAAAATTTCGATAGTGATAGTTGGATTATGTTTACGAATCTCGCGAATACAATCGGCAAAATGCTGAGCACCGCCATCTCGTAAATCATCACGGTCAACTGAAGTGATTACAACGTAGCTTAGCTTCATATCTTTTATAGTAAGTGCTAGCTTTTCAGGTTCAGTGGCATCAGGTTTTAATGGGCGACCATGAGCAACATCACAAAATGGGCAACGACGAGTACAAATAGCACCTAAAATCATAAAGGTAGCGGTACCGTGGTTAAAGCATTCAGATAGGTTAGGGCACGAAGCCTCTTCACATACCGAGTGTAAGCCATGCTTACGTAGCGCTTTTTTAATGCCGTCAATGCGATCGGTTGATTTAGGTAAGCGAATTTTTAACCATTCTGGCTTACGCAACATTTCAGTTTTTTCTGTAGGTAAAACTTTTACTGGGATCAACGCCATTTTTTCTGCGTCGCGTAGTTTTACACCTGGTTCCATTTTGACTGGTTTATTCATTCGTTTTCAAACCCTTCAGTATGCTTAACCTGTGTTGCATTAAGCTTCTTGATCATGTGTTTCACCAATCCTTCACCTGCACTTTCTAGGTTTTGAGGACCATCTAATTCTTTAGTTTGCACCATATTCATGCCCGCATAACCACATGGGTTAATGCGTAAAAATGGACTTAGGTCCATGTTAACATTTAATGCTAAGCCATGAAACGAGCAACCACGACGAACCCTTAACCCAAGGGATGCAATTTTGCTGTCGTTAACGTAAACACCGGGTGCATCAGCTTTAGCATAAGCTTCAATACCATACTCGGCGAGTGATTCAATAATGCACTCTTCAAGCCATGTAACCAGTTCACGTACACCAATCTTTAAACGACGTAGATTAAATAATACATACATCATTTGCTGGCCAGGGCCGTGATAAGTTACTTGTCCGCCACGGTCAACTTTAATCACCTCAATGTCGCCAGGAGCTAGTAAGTGTTCGTCCTTACCAGCCTGACCTTGGGTGAATACACTCTCGTGCTCTACAAGCCAAATTTCATCTGGCGTATTTTCATCACGGGTGTCGGTAAAGTCCTGCATTTTTTGCCAAATTGGCATATAACGCTGACGACCCAGTTGGCGTACGATCAAAGTGTTTTCGTTCACAACAAATCTCAACTATGGCTTAAAGCATGTGGCGTACGTCATCAATATTGCTGATCACGTTGTAAATTTCTTCAATGTGTTTGCCACTAGTAACCGTTGCTACAAGGCTTACTGACTCGTAATTACCTTTGCTGCTTGGTTTTACTTTAGGGGCGTAATCGCCAGGCGCTATTGGTTGTAACTTAGCTAAAATTTGATCAGTTAAGTTTACATTAGCTAAACCCATTATTCTGAATGTAAATGGGCAAGGGTACTCTAGGTACTCATCAAATTTAGTATCTTTAACAGGTTGAACCACGACGGTGACTCCTCATACAAAAGTGTGGACTCTATGCAAGCTTGAAGCTTAATACAGATAGGCAATTAGCAGTCTTGCTTATATGGGGCGCATTCTAACATTTTTCAAGCAAAAAAAAACGCCTCACAGTGGAGACGTTTAAATTAGTTACCCTAGTTAATAGGGCAGCTATAAATTACTGCATGATCTGTAAACGTAAGTAATCATAAATTTTGCTAAAGAAGCTGCCTTCTTCCACTTCTTCAAGTGTTACTAGTGGGTATTGAGCAATATCTTCGCCCTCTAGTTGTAAGAATAACGTACCTACTTTAGTACCTTTAGCAAGTGGTGCTTCAAGTGTGTTATCTAGCTCAAAGTTAGCTTTAAGGTTTTTATGCTGACCACGTGGGATAGTAATCGGTGTATCTTCTAAAATACCTAAAGATACATTTTCTTTGTTACCCATCCAAATACGTTGTTCTGCAAAGCTATCGCCTGCTTTGTACGGAGTAATTGTTTCATAAAAACGAAAACCATAGTTAAGTAGTTTTTTACTTTCTACTTTACGAGCTCGTTCGCTGGTAGTACCCATAACAACAGCAATTAAACGCATATCGTTTTTAGTTGCTGAGGTAACTAGGCTGTAGCCAGCTTCTGATGTATGACCAGTTTTAATACCGTCAACATCTAAGCTTTCGTCCCACAATAATGAGTTACGGTTATATTGCTTAATGCCGTTATAAGTAAACGATTTTTGCTTATAAAGTGCATATTCATCTGGCACATCACGAATAAGTGCAGCACCAAGTGTCGCCATATCGCGAGGCGTTGTGAAGTGCTCGTCAGTATCAAGGCCGTGGCTGTTGATAAAGTGGCTGTTGCTCATACCTAATTTAGCAGCATGGGCATTCATTAAATCAGCAAATGCGCTTTCGCTTCCAGCAATATGCTCAGCCATTGCAACACATGCATCATTACCTGATTGGATAATAATACCGTGGTTAAGCTGATCAACACTAATTTGCTTACCTACTTCAATAAACATCTTTGAAGATTCTGGGAAGTTTTTAGCCCATGCTTTTTCGCTTACCGTTACCATATCGGTAGTGGCAATATTACCTGCTTTAATTTCAGTACCAATTACATAACTGGTCATCATTTTAGTTAAACTTGCAGGTGCTAGCTGTGTATCGGCTTCACCTTCCGCAATAACTTTACCTGTTGTAAAGTCGACCAAAAAATAACCTTTTGCATTAACTTGAGGTGGTGCCGGAATAATTTGGGCGCTGGCTGAAAATACGGCGGCTGTACAAACTAGGCCGCATACACCTTTGAGGATTTTATGTTTAATAGATTTCATCATACTCATTAATGGTTAAAGTTAAAGATTCGCGTTACGCCATTCTAAAGGTCTTACTGAGTGTAAAGCAAGAACGCGTTTTGAAATTGATTTTGTTTTAATTTTTTTAATACTTCGTCTGCATGAGGGGTGTCTTTTATTGGCCCTAAATGCAGTCTGTAAATGTCGTCTTTTTGAACGATATTTGTTGGTAATTTGTATTGCTCTCGCAATGTGCTGGCAAGCGCTTCAATATTAGCAAGTGTACTACCTGCAGCTACCTGAATATAAGTTTGACGCGCAGTTGCGCCCGCAAGCGTAACGGCTTCTAGCTTAACCTTTGCTGTACCATGGGTGTAATAGCCAAGCTTGTAAGCGGCTGCGTACGAAAGGTCAATTATTCTATCGTCATGAAACGGGCCCCGATCGTTCACGCGTACGATTACCGACTTACCATTTGCTGTATTGGTTACTTTAACAAAGCTAGGTAGTGGCAGCGTTTTATGCGCTGCGGTCATGGCAAACATATCGTACGTTTCACCATTTGAGGTGTGATAACCATGAAATTTACGACCATACCAAGAGGCAACACCTTCCTCGCTAAAGCCAGTCTCATCAAGCATGGGCGAATAACTTTTACCAAGCACTGTATACGGACGGCTGGCGCTGGCACTTTTAGTTACTTCGGTAACTATAGCGTCTTGCATCTCAAGTGTAGTTGGGGCTCTTAATGGCGCTGCATCATGACGCATGCTATAACGGCTACTTGAGCCGCTACTACATGCACTTAAAAGCAAAATTAATAACGTGGTAAATATAAGCTGATTAGTGTGTCGCATTATTTTAAAAGCATCCTTTTATCTGTTGCGATTGACATAATAATGCCAAATCCTGCCATTAACGTCACCATCGATGTACCACCATAACTAATCAGTGGTAAAGGTACGCCTACAACAGGTAATAAACCCGATACCATGCCTATGTTTACAAATACGTACACAAAAAAGGTGAGGGTGAGTGCGCCTGCGAGCAATTTACCAAATGCATCTTGTGCATTAACAGCAATGTATAAACCACGGCCAATAATAAATAAATAGAGACTAAGTAAAACACATACGCCAAATAAACCAAATTCTTCGCTTAAAACCGAAAATATAAAGTCGGTGTGGCGCTCTGGCAAAAATTCTAATTGCGATTGCGTACCAAGCAGCCAGCCTTTACCTTCTATACCGCCTGAGCCAATAGCAATTTTAGATTGAATAATATGATAACCCGAACCGAGCGGATCGCTCTCAGGGTCTAAAAAGGTGAGTACACGCTGCTTTTGATAATCGTGCATACCGTAGTGCCAAAATGGCCATGCGGCAAGCGCTACAATAGAGCTTAAAAAGCCGATTAAACGCCAACTTAATCCAGACAAAAACAAAACAAATATACCTGAACTTGCAATAAGTATAGCGGTACCTAAATCGGGTTGTTCTTTAATTAATAATGTAGGGAGCATTACAATCATAAAGCCAATAATTAAGTGCATTGGCCGAGGAGGTAAGTGGTTACGCCCTATATACCAAGCTACCATCATCGGGACTGCCAACTTCATTAATTCTGCAGGTTGAAACCGTGTCACCCCTAAATCGAGCCATCGCTGTGCGCCTTTTGAGCTTACGCCAAATAAAAGTACACCCACTAGCATTAATAAACCAACGCAATAAAGTGGGATCACTAAACGCTTTAATGTGGCAGGCGAAAACTGGGCCAAAACAACCATAGCAACAACCGCACCGCCCATACGAGTCATGTGCCTAATCATCATTGAAGAGTCTTGGCCGCTTGCGCTGTAAACAACCATTATGCTACCAGCCATCATTATGAGTAATGCAATAAGCAGTGGTAGGTCTAGATGCATACGCATCCAAATAGAGCGTTTATCGTGCAAAGCGGTCATGGTGTATCGTTCCTTGCAAGATTAACTGGATTGGCTGCAAAGTAGTAATCCATAAGTTGGCGAGCAATTTGAATACCACCGTGGTTGTTTTCTAATACAACAGAAACCACAATTTTAGGATCGTTGTAAGGTGCAAACCCTACGTAAATTGTGTTGTCACGCTGGCGCTCTTTAAGCGATTCTGCATCGTAGCGTTCACCTTGGGCAATACTAACTACCTGTGCAGTACCCGTTTTACCAGCCGAGTCGTAGTTAGTGCCTTTAAATGCTTTGTGCGCTGTGCCTGATATTTTTTGAACTGTATTATGCATTGCATCTAACGATACCTGCCAATGGCGTGGATCTTTTAAAATAACAGGAGGTTTTTCTTCGTTGTTAATTTGCGTTATGTCGCTATCTTTTTTTATTACTTGCACCAAATGAGGTGGATGATTAATACCACGATTAACTAATATGTTAGTCGCATTTGCAATTTGAATTGGTGTAGCAGTCCAGTAACCTTGACCAATACCTACCGAAATAGTATCACCACGCCACCAAGACTCTTTAAAGCGTCCTTCTTTCCATTCTTTTGAAGGTAGAATAGCAGTAGTTTCTTCATGAATATCAATACCTGACAAATCGCCGTAGCCAAAACGGGCCATAAAATCACTGATTTTAGTAATACCTAATCGATAAGCCGCATCGTAAAAATAGGTATCGCACGACTCTTCAATCGCCTTGTATACATCCACATGACCATGGCCCCAACGTTTCCAATCTCGCCATTTGTGTTCAACATTTGGAATTTGAAAAAAACCAGGATCCCACATTGATGTTGATTCATTTACTATATTTTCTTCAAGCGCTAATACAGCCATTAAGGGCTTTACTGTAGAGGCAGGCGCATAACGACCTTGCGTAGTACGGTTTATTAACGGACGGTCTTGGTTAAGTAACGCTTTATAATTTTTGCTGCTAATGCCGTGTACAAATAAATTTGGGTCGTAACTTGGGTTTGAATAAAGTGCCAGCACGCCACCATCTTTAGCATCCATAACTACAACAGCGCCACGCATATCTTTAAGCCCATGCTGTGCAATTTGTTGCAAGCCAATGTCTAAGGTAAGTACTAAATCGCTACCAGGTCGTGGCTGGGTCATGCTTAGAGTGCGAATTACACGGCCACGGTTATTAACTTCTACCCGTTGTGAGCCCACTTTACCGTGCAATGTCTCTTCATAGTATTTTTCTAATCCGAGCTTGCCAATATCATATGTAGCACGGTAATTGGTTGCACGATCTTCTTGTTCTAATTGGTTTAGCTCTTTTCTATTAAGCTTGGCAACATATCCAAGCGCATGCGTTAGCGTGTCACCAAATGGGTAGTAGCGAGCCAGACGTGCCTCAATACTAAAACCAGGGAATTTATGTTGATTAACCGAAAATTTCGCCACTTCTGTTTCGTCTAAGCGGGCTTTTAATACTTGTGATTTAAAACGACGGGTGTGTTTTATATCTTTTAAAAAGTCTTGTTTATCTTGCTCTGTAATCGCAATTATTTTACTTATTTGATCAAGCGATTCGTCAAGGTCATCTACCTCTTCGGGGATGACTTCAAGGTTGTAAACAGGTTTGTTTTCAGCAAGTAGCACACCGTTACGGTCGTAAATTAAACCACGGTTGGGTGCAATAGGAATAACTTTAATGCGGTTATCGTTGGAGCGGGTTTGGTAGTCTTGGTGATCTTCTACCTGAATAGTATAAAGATTAGAAAGTAATACAGCGACTAATCCTAATACAAAAACAAAACCCACGAATGCTCGCCTAGCAAATAAGTTTGCTTCTGCGGAGTGGTCACGAATAGTGGGTCTATGTTTTAGCATGGCAAGGGGTTACTCGCGATGATAAGGATGGTTGTTATTTAAGCTCCAGCCTCGGTAAAGGCTCTCTGCAACAATTATACGCACCAAAGGGTGCGGCAATGTTAAATTAGATAACGACCATTTTTGCTCAGAAGCTGCAATGCACTCTGGAGCAAGTCCTTCAGGTCCGCCAATAAGTAAACTTACATCGCGGCCATCGAGTTGCCATTTTTCCATATTTTTAGCAAGTTGGTGAGTATCCAGCGCTTTCCCTGTTACCTCTAACGTTACAATACGATTGCCTTTTGGAATAGCCGCTAATGTTTTTTCACCTTCAATGTGTAAAATACGTTTTATATCTGCATTTTTACCACGTTTTCCGGCTTGAATTTCAATTAACTCTAGGGCCATATCTTTAGGGAAGCGGCGCTGATATTCTGCAAATCCCGTTTCTACCCATGCTGGCATTTTAGTACCAACAGCAATCATTTGTATTTTCACGTATTACTTCCAAGCATTGTCTAAAATGAGTGAGCGTTTAGCCCCACAGTTTTTCTAGATCGTAATAGCTACGTGCTTCGTTTTGCATCACGTGTACAACCACATCACCTAAATCAACCAGTGCCCATTCGCCGTCGCCTTCACCTTCATAACCTAATGGCTCTGAATCTGCATGACGCGCTTCTTTTGCTAAGTGATCGGCAATTGACTGTACGTGGCGTTTAGAAGTACCAGAACAAATTACCATGTAATCTGTGATATCTGATGTTCCAGTAACGTCAATATGAACGATGTCACGCGCTTTCATATCGTCAATTTTGTCCATAGCAAAGGCGAGTAGTTGTTTTGAATCCAAGGTTTTGTCTCAATTTAAAAATTTAATGGCGCGCATTTTAACACGCTAGGAGTTTTTAAGCATCAATTTGATAGAGCTGATGCACTTCTATGTAATGACTCACTGCATCAGGCAATAGTTCATTCTTTTTATTACTTTTTTTCAGTTGTTCGCGAATGGTGCTTGAGGCCGCATCGAGCATTTCGCCCGGTAAAAAATAAAGTTTACCTGCAAGTGAGTGTTTAAGTGCCGCTACTTCGCCGGCATTTGCGCGTTGCATATAGCTTTTGAGCTCACCTGTTACAGTGCAATGTTGAGCAGGACGCTGGTACACCACAATATGGCAAAGCTGCGTTATTGCCTTCCACTCAAACCACTTATCTAGGTTGTTAAATGAGTCCATACCAATTAAAAATAAAATAGGTGTAGTGGGGTGCTCTTTACGAAGTTCTTGTAAGCTCAGCAACGAATACGATGGACCGGTTCGATTAAGTTCTCTTAAATCGAGTTCAAAATGAGGATAAGGAGCAATAGCTGCGTTGAGCATATTAATTCGGTGCACTGCACTAATACCCGGAGCTGCTTTATGTGCAGGTAATGCACAGGGCATAAAATAAAGCGTATCCAAATTAAACGCATTAACGCATTGCTGCGCCATATTTAGATGGCCTAAATGGACTGGGTCGAAAGTGCCACCAAAAATTGCGATCATTTAACACCCATTAGCTATTTATTAATTAACCGCGTGGCACGGCATAGGAATGTTGAGCGGCTGGCAAAATTTAATACAAATATGAGCAAGCGCTTGGTAAGGTGCAATTAAATTACCTTGCTTGTAACTGGCATCAAACAACGCAACATCATTGTTTATTTGTTCTAGTGTATGCATGTTTAAACGGTTAATAGCATTTTGAACTGGACCTTGTTGGTTTTTCCAAATTGCTTTTTGTTTAAATAAATTAGCGATAGGTTCGCCATTCAGTAAACCAAGTTGCACACTTATAAGTGTATTAAGCTCTTTGGTTATAGCCCACAAAATACTCACCACTTCGGTGTTATCGCTGGCAAGTTTGTTTAATACTTTTATAGCTTGTTTCGCGTGACCATTTAATAGCGCATCGCTTAAATCAAAAATATCAAACTTGGCTTGGTTTAACAGACCTTGCATTACTAATTGCTGAGTAATTAATGCATTGCCGTGCAGTAGCGAGAGCTTCTCAAGTTCCTGAAAACAGGCTAACAAGTTGCCTTCGGTGGCATTTATTAAGCTTACTTTGGCGTCGCTTTGCATATTAAGTGATAAACGTTGGCATTGCTCATCAAGCCATCGTTTTACATGAGAGCCCGTAAGCGGGTAGCAAGGTACAAATACACCTTGCTTATCAAGGGCTTTAAACCATGCTCCACGTTGTACTTCTTGGCTGGCTTTAGCGCCTTTAACAATTAAAATAGTATCGGGATTAACCAGTTCAACTACTTTTTTAAAGGTGTTGCTGCCAATAACGCCTGGCTTTTGTTGGTTTAAATCAAGCTCAATAATAGTGCGGGCGCTAAACAGCGACATACTTTGGTATTGGGCTATAATTTCTTGCCAATCGAATCCTTGCATTAAAGTAAACTTAATTACTTCATCAAAACCTTGTTGCTTAGCACTGTCGCGAATTTGTTGTACGCACTGCGCTTCTTGAAAAGGCTCTTCTCCAAATACTAAATAAAAGGGCTTTAGCCCTTTATTTAATTCACTCGGTAGTTGATTAGCGTAGCAGCGCATTATAGTTGCGACAGCTCTCTAACAATACGACGACTGGCTTGCTCACGAATTTCGCTAATAAGTAGCTCAAGCTCTTTTGCTTTTGCTAATGCATGATCCGGATCGTCTTGATAATTACGGTAAAGCTCAAAACGTTTTTCTATCGCTTTTTCACCTGGGCGTTTAACTACATACGATACGCCATAAGCGAGCTCATATTCAGCAACTTGGCCGTTTTGAAACAGCGAAAGTGTTTGGCGTTCAATGCTTTCTTTGCGTAAGTACAATTGGGCTTTATCTTTAGCTGACGATACTAACTCTACGTTACTCGCTTTAAGCTCTTTTTTAAGCTCAGTGAATAAAGTCGATTTTTCGTCATCGCCTACAAGTGTTAGCTGTTTTAAGTTATCAGGCAGGCTAGAGGCTTTTTTTAAATGAAAGCCACAGCTTGATAACAAAAAACAGACTAGCACTAAGGCTAGTCCATTTTTAATGGCGTTAAATGCAGCCATATTAGTTAGCTACCACGTTAAGTAGCTTGCCTGGTACGTAAATGATTTTACGAATGGTTGAGCCATCAGTAAATTTAGTTACGTTAGATTCTGCAAACGCAAGGGCTTCTACTTGCTCTTGAGTTGCACCAGCAGCTACTGTTAACTTAGCGCGAAGCTTGCCGTTTACTTGTACGATGATTAGTTTTTCATCTTCAACAAGTGCAGACTCGTCAACTTTTGGCCATGCAGCATCTAAAATCTCGCCTTTTTTACCAAGCTCTTTCCAAAGCTCATGCGATAAATGCGGAGTAATAGGTGCAAGCATAATAACTAATGCTTCAAGTGCTTCGTTAGCAATCGCTACATCTTGTTTGTCGCTCAGTGGTGCTTTTAATAACTTATTAGAAAGCTCCATAATGGCTGCAATAGCGGTGTTAAAGGTTTGACGACGTTCAACATCATCAGTCACTTTAGCAATTGCTTTGTGTAAGTCGCGACGTAGTACTTTTTGCGGGTTAGTTAGCGCTGATTTATCAAGTGCTTGGTAACCTACTGTTTTAACGTCTACCGCGTATTTCCATACACGTTTTAAGAAACGATGTGCGCCTTCAACGCCTGAGTCTGACCATTCAAGCGTTTGCTCTGGTGGTGCTGTAAACATCATGAATAAACGCACTGTATCTGCACCATACTGGGCAATTACATGTTGTGGGTCTATACCATTGTTTTTAGACTTAGACATTTTGCTCATGCCTGATGAGAATACCGGCTCGCCGTCTTCCTTATGCCATGCTTTAGTAACGCGGCCTTTTTCGTCGGTTTCGGTGTTTACATCAGTTGGCGAAATCCAAATGTCGCCGCCTTTTTCATCTTTACGATAAAATGTTTCAGCAAGTACCATACCTTGACAAAGTAAGCGGTCAAACGGCTCGTCTGAATTAACTAAACCAAAGTCACGTAATAATTTATGGAAAAAGCGTGAGTACAATAAATGTAAAATTGCATGCTCAATACCACCAATGTATTGGTTTACTGGTAACCAGTAGTTAGCAGCCGCTGGATCTAGCATGCCTTCGTCGTAGCGTGGGCTACAGTAGCGTGCGTAGTACCAAGACGATTCCATAAAGGTGTCAAACGTATCAGTTTCGTGAAACGCAGGTGCGCCATTTACTGTTGTTTTAGCCCACTCTGGGTCTGCTTTAAGTGGTGAAGTTACACCGTTCATTACCACATCTTCTGGTAAGCGAACTGGTAGCATATCTTCTGTTGCAGCAAGTTCTTTACCATCTTCATCGCTAAGCATTGGAATAGGAGAACCCCAATAGCGCTGACGGCTCACACCCCAGTCACGCAGGCGGAAGTTTACTTTACGCTCACCAACACCGAGTGCTTCTAATTTATCGGCAATAGCTTTAAAACCAGCTTCAAAATCAAGGCCGTTAAATTCACCCGAATTTACAAGTACGCCTTTATCGGTAAATGCTGATTCTTTTAGGTTTACTTCAAGATCTGAACCTTCAGCAGGCGCAATGACTTGTTTTATATCTAGGCCGTACGCTGTTGCAAACTCAAAGTCGCGTTGATCGTGTGCAGGTACTGCCATTACAGCGCCTGAGCCATAATGCATTAATACAAAGTTAGCAACCCAAATTGGTACTTGCTCGCCCGTTAATGGGTGAGTGGCGTAAAAGCCTGTTGCTATGCCTTTTTTCTCCATTGTTGCCATGTCTGCTTCGGCAACTTTGGTGTTTTTGCATTCTTCAACAAACATTGCAATAGCATCGCTATTTTTAGCGGCTTCTTGCGCAATAGGGTGACCACCAGCAACAGCAACATACGTAACACCCATAAAGGTATCTGGACGAGTTGTGTATACGCTAAATGTTTCGTCGTTATCGGTGCGTTTAAATTCAATATCACACCCTTCAGAGCGGCCAATCCAGTTGCGCTGCATTGTTTTAACTTGCTCTGGCCAATCTTCTAACTTGTCTAAATCGTCAAGTAGCTCTTGTGCGTAGTCGGTAATTTTAATAAACCACTGTGGAATTTCTTTTTGCTCAACCACAGCGCCTGAACGCCAACCGCGACCGTCAATAACTTGCTCGTTAGCGAGTACTGTTTGATCTACTGGATCCCAGTTAACTGTCGACATTTTTTTATACACTAGGCCTTTTTCGTAAAGCTTAGTGAAAAACCACTGCTCCCACTTGTAGTATTCTGGATGACATGTCGCAATTTCGCGATCCCAGTCATAACCAAAACCTAATTGCTTAAGTTGAGTACGCATGTAATCAATATTTTCGTATGTCCACTTAGCTGGTGCTGTTTTGTTTTTAATAGCAGCGTTTTCTGCAGGTAAACCAAACGCATCCCAACCCATAGGTTGCATTACGTTTTTGCCTTGCAGGCGCTGGAAACGAGAAACAACATCACCAATGGTGTAGTTACGCACATGACCCATATGCAGTCGACCACTCGGATAAGGGAACATAGAAAGGCAGTAATACTTTTCTTTGCTCTCATCTTCAGTGACTTTAAATACCTGGTTTTCTTCCCAGTAGCTTTGTACTTTTGACTCTATATCTTGCGGGTTATATTGCTCTTGCATCTATGGTTCCAGACTTCTTGCAAACTAATAAAAAATTGCCGTTAGGATACCCCAAATAAAACACTATTCACAGCGTCAAAAACATGCTTTTATTAAATTGTAACTTTCAGTGCAGGTTAACCTGCCTTTTTATAGTGTGGTTAGCTAAAGGCATAAGTTACAGACTGATTTAACAGCAATTTTGAAGGAGTAAAAAATGACTGATTACAAAACATGGCTTAGCAGTTTTACCCATTGGATAAAAGATGTGAAAGAGCATGGTTTAAAAGATGTGGTTTCTGGGTTTGTTGAATCTGAGCAGGCGCTTAAAGATTTAAGTCAAGAAAGATATGAGCTCTACAAAAGTTATTTAAAGAATGATATTGAACATATAGTAGAGAACGAATCACACTATAATTCGCTTGCATGGCAAGAGCTTAAAGAGTCTCTTTGGTTTGAACTTTCGCACATAGAAGATAAAACTCAACTTGAGTGGCAATCTCTTAGCCAAGATTTTAAGCACAATGGTGTGTACCACGCAGGCGAATGGATAGCCATGGGCACATTAGTATGTAAGAATTGCACCCATAGTTACGATGTTTATCACGCTACACAAATTACACCGTGTATTGAATGTGATGGAATCTATTTTAGTCGTAAGGCACTGCACCCTTAAATATAAGTATTAAGTGGCTGCGGGCCACTTAATACGCCCAAAGGCCAGCGAATATGCTGGTAAAAAAAGAAGTTAGAATGACGAAAAAATTGCTGCCACTATCTGTTTCAAAGCTCGCACCGAGTATTTCTACTAATCACGTAAACACGTGTATGAACAATCCATACCCAGAGCAACTTACGTTTATAGGCCAACAACGCGCCCAAAGTGCTTTAGATTTTTCATTAGGGATGGAACTGCCGGGTTACAACGTTTATGTAATGGGCGAGGCCGCTCACGGGCGCTTTACGCTTGTTAAAGATAAACTTAAACAACACGCAAAAGACCGCTCAACGCCAAACGAATGGTTATACGTAAACAATTACGATGACCACAGAGAACCTATTGCGCTGTTTATGCAACCAGGCCAAAGCAAGCAACTTAGTGACGACATAGATTCATTTTTAGATGAAGTACTCGACACCTTTCCTGCGGCATTTGATAACCCAGCGTATCAGCGTAAGAAAAAATCAATCGATCGTGAATTTAACGATGCCTACGACAGTGCTATTACCGCACTAGAAATTGCGGCGTTTGAGCAAAGCGTTGCATTAGTTGAAGAAAAAAATTCAGTAGGGTTTGCACCACTTGTAGATGGTAAACAATTAAGCGACAGCGAATTTGGCGAACTTGAAGAAACGTTACGTGAAGAGTTTTTTGAAAAAATTGAAAAGCTAGAAGATGCATTAATAGAAGCGTTAATAGAGCTGCCACGTTGGAAACGCGAATCAAAAGAAAAACAACGCAATCTTAAAAAATCGACTGCAGAGCAAGCCACTAAACCACTTTTAAAAGACTTAGAACATAAATATGCCACGCATATTGGTGTACTGCGCTATTTAAAAGATATACGCGTTGAAATTATAGACGCGGTACTTGAATGGCTAGATGACGAAGATGAAAGTGAAGAAAGCAAAGAAGACTTTGATCGCAAAGGCATGCTTACCGACTTTTTTGCACCTAACATTTTAGTTGAGTTTAAAGAGGACGACGCAGCACCGGTTGTGTACGAGCCCAACCCAACGTTTGGCAATATATTTGGCAAAATTGAGTACTCAACATCGCAAGGCTCTTTAATTACCTGTTATCGCTCAATTCAGGCTGGTGCATTGCATCGTGCTAATGGCGGCTATTTAATTATGGACGCTGAAAAAATCATGGCAAACCCACAAGTGTGGGATGGTTTAAAACTTGCGTTAAAAACACATCAAATTAAAAACGACTTACCGTATCAAGACAGCACAGTAGGGACGAGCTTTACACTTCGCCCGCAGCTTATACCGCTTGATGTTAAAATTATTTTATTAGGTTCGCGCGAGTTGTACTACACCATAGGTGAATACGATGAAGAATTTGCAGAGCTATTTAGAGTATTAGCCGACTTCGATTACTACTTGCCAAGTAGCGATAAATTGCAATACCAGTTTATTACTAAAGTAACCGAGTATTGCGAGCAAACATTAAAGTGCACTGCAACGCAGGCTGCTATGGTGCGTTTACTTAAATTTAGTTACCGCCAAGCTGAGCATCAAAATAAATTATCAGCGCGTTTTGCTGATGTACTTGAACTTATTGCAGAGGCCAGTTACTACGCAAAGCAAGACAAATTAGCCGTTATTGACGCGCACCATATTGACGAAGCCATTGAAGGCAAGCAATACCGTACCGGCCAAATTAGCGAAAATATGCTCAGTGATATAAAAGAAGGTCACACACTTATTGCAACCGATGGCCAAGCCATTGGTAAAGTAAATGGCTTAACCGTATTACACATTGGCGATACCTCATTTGGTACCCCTGCGCGTATTACGGCAACTGTTTATGCTGGCGCCGATGGCGTAATAGATGTTGAACGCGAAGCTGAGCTTGGTAAAGCAATTCACTCAAAAGGTGTTATGTTGCTTACCGGTTATTTAGGTAATAAATATGCGCAGCACTTTAGCTTAACGCTTAGCGCTAATATTGCCATTGAGCAAAGCTATGGTTACATAGATGGCGATAGCGCATCTTTAGCAGAGTTGTGTGCGCTTATTTCGTCTATTACAAGCCTACCTATTAGCCAATCAATTGCGCTTACAGGCTCTATAAACCAACATGGTGATGTACAAGCCATTGGTGGCGTAAACGAAAAAATAGAAGGCTTTTTTAAACTGTGTAAAATGCGTGGTTTAACAGGTTCGCAAGGCGTTATCATTCCTAAATCAAACCAAGTTAACTTAGTGCTTGATGACGAAATACTTAATGCAGTTGAAGCGGGTAAATTTAATATTTACGCAGTTGAAACCGTAGACCAAGCGCTTAACTTGTTAATGGATATAGAAGCTGGCGATATTATTGATGACCAGTATCCAGAAAACTCAGTAAACGGTATTGCACTTGCTCGTCTTAAAGAGATTGCCGACATAGTAAACGGCGATGATGACGAAAAAGACGAAGAGCTAGACAACGAAAAAGGTTAATGATGATTAATATAATTTTGGCGGTAGTTATCGCCATTTTTTGTTTTTTAATATTTCAAAATAGTAAAAAAGCAAAACAACAAGCAGGCATAAATGCACAAATAGGTGCAGATTATTTAGCCGCTAACGCAAAGGTAGAAGGTGTAGTAGAAACGACTTCTGGCTTGCAGTATAAAGTAATCCATAAAAGCGAAAACGAAAACACACCAACCCCCAAAAGTATGGTTAACGTGCATTACCACGGCACACTAATCGACGGCACTGTGTTTGACAGTTCAGTAGAGCGTAAAACACCTATTAGCTTTGGTTTGCACCAAGTTATTAAAGGTTGGACTGAGGGCTTACAACTTATGAGCCCTGGCGATAAATACACGCTATATGTACCGCACCAATTAGCGTACGGCGAAAAACGGGTAGGGAGTATTCCTCCTGCCTCAGTACTTATTTTTGAAGTAGAGTTACTGGCAATTGAGTCTTAGTGGTTAAATAACAAGGAAGTAAATTATGAATAAAGACGAATTACTTAAAATAGCCAAAGGTGATATTAACTTTACCTTTCAATCTATTATTTATGCATTAGCGCTATGCTTACTCGTTGCAGCTGTTTTTTTACTAAAGATGAGCGTTAACCTACAAATGGGTTTAATAGTTTGTATTATTGGTGTGTTTGGAATGACTATTTATAATAATTTAAATACTCGCCTAAATGCGGCGCTTGCACTTATTGCGCTCTCACAAGATAACCAAAACACTAAGTAAGCAACGAGTTAGTTTAATAAATTGGTATAAGCCCTGCTTTAATAAAGTGGGGCTTTTTGCTTTTAGCTAACATTAAAATTTACTCAAGGATTTTAATACGAGGTCGATACCTATAATAGTTACAAAGCTATTTTAGGGATAAAATAATGAAGATTTTAGCGACTCCCATTCCATACCAAGTATACAGCTCAAATACTCAAACTTTAGCGCAATCAGATAAACTACCTGTTGAAAAAGCGAGTGAAGAAAAGAGCGAGGAGGAAAATGAGGAAGAGCCAAAATATGTGTTATCAAAGTTTTTAGATACCAAAGCGCAAGAATATAGTGAAGATAACGCAACGTTTGGCAATCAATATAAAAACCTAGAAAAAGTATACAAGCACTTCACTGGGCGAGTTATTGCGCTGCAAGAGCAAATTAATAAACTTAAACAAAGCCCCGTACAACGTAGTTTAACTATAAACACTTCTGCAAGTGAGCTAAATAAAAGTGATGCGAGTTTAACTTTAGATGCTGACCACCTAGGTGCAAAAAAATACAAAAACACGCAACAGCAAGAGCAAATAGATATGTTAGAGCTGCAATTAGGGGAGTTAAAGTCAGAGCAAGCAGCAATAAAACAACAAATGGTTGAGCTGGTTATTAGTGAAATGAAGAGGCGGGGCGACGACTATACTATTTAGCGCCACCAACATGCTGGTGGGTTAGCTTTTAAACTCAATTTTACCCACTTCAAGTTTAAACCTACCTTCTTGCTTACCTGCAATCATAAAGCCTAGCTGTTTTATATCATCAAAATCAATAATCGGTTGTTGCTCAAGCACGCGGCCGCGATACGTTAAAGTAAAATCACTCGGAGCAAAGTTTATATCTACCCATTCATTTTTTACTGTTTTAAATGAGTGGGTGTACGCTGCGCCATCAAGGTAATTGGTAGTTCTGAGCCTAAGCTGATAGGTTTGTCCATCCCCTTTAACGCGCAGTGCTATAGCTTTAGTATTTTGGCTTTGTGTATTTAGCTCTGTACGTATTGATGCAAAACCGCCGTTATTATCAAGCGAAACATTGCCTGTAAAAAGCAAACTTTCTTGAGTTTGTGTTACTTGGCTATTAGATACACCGCCCATTACTGAGTCGTTAACAACGTACCAGCGCTGGTTTGCATTCGCTTGTGCACTTACAACTAATAAATTAAATACAAAAAGTGATGATAGTTGCTTTGTTGTCATACGTGTTTCCTAATTGGCATTAAGTAAGTGGAGTACTTATAACTAATACGCTTTAATAATGTATTTGTTCACTAATTTAAAACTAATTATTTTTACGAGCCCACTTATCCATTATTTTATTAAATAATATTTCATCATCAGTTTGCTCACCAGGGCAGGTCTGCGCGCTACCTTGAGGCATGCCATTACTACCAAATACGGTTGAAGTATCAATTAAATAGCATTTACCGTTAAATTTTTCTAATCGTCGTGTGCCTATTGTATTTTGGCTAATAACTTCCGATTTTTGTGATTTAATCGGTGATTTAATTGTGGGCGTGGCAGCTATTGCATCATCAGTACTATCTGAGTTATCGGCTTCGCCAAACGTGACCATTTTTTTATGCGTTAAGTTATTTATAGGTGCGCCATAAATAGGCGCATACGGGTTAAGTTTTTTAAACGTTTGCGTGTTGGTATTAATGGTGTGGGCAGAGGGGTGAGATTTATTTGTAATAGTGGACTTTGTTACTGTTGTTGTTTTTGGTTTTTCGTCACGTTGTTTGGGTGCTTTAGTAGCTTGTGTTTGAGTTGTAGGTATTTTATTGGTGCTTACAGATTCAGGTGCTTTTTTTACCTCTAACTTTGCAGGCTCAACAATCGGTGCGTTAGTGGTGGTGTTAACGGTGCTTAACTTAGGTTGCGTTGATAAGTTAACCATTACATAAGCGTTTATTACGGTGTCTTTTTTTGTTGGAGGTACTTCAACTTTTATTTTTTGCGAAAGTAATTTATGTGAAAGTAATAAGTACAGCAACACGCCATGTATACATAACGAGATAACCCATGGCCACGCATTCCCTTTATTCACATCAAACCCTCAACTTAATAGTGCTGTTAAGAGTCAATAAAATACATTTAGTTCACCTAAAGTTAATGTGTTTTACTTTGTAGCTTTATTGCAGATACAACAAAACTATTTTGCAGTTTTTGTTGTTTTTGCATGTGCTTTGTTACGTTATTATGAGTGCAATCAAACTTAGGAGGCATTATGACATTACTTTTTGAACCAATAGAACTTGCAGGTAAAACATTAAAAAACCGTATTGTTATGCCCCCAATGACTCGCTCGCGTTCAACACAGCCTGGCGATATAGCTAACGACTTAATGGCAACATATTACGCACAGCGCGCAAGTGCCGGGCTAATTGTAAGCGAAGGCACACAAATTAGTGAACTTGGCAAAGGCTACGCTTGGACTCCGGGTATTTATTCAAATGAGCAAGTTGTAGGTTGGAGTAAAGTAACCAACGCAGTACATAGTGCTGGTGGCGTTATGTTTGCTCAGCTTTGGCATGTTGGCCGTGTAACTCATAGTGACAACACCGGTGGCGTGCAGCCTATTTCAGCCTCGGCCATTGCTGCAAAAGACGTAAAAGTATTTGTAGATACAAACGGCGCACCGGGGTTTGTAGACACCCAACTCCCACGCGAAATGAGCAAACAAGATATTACGCATGTCATAGGCGAATTTCGCCAAGCTGCTAAAAATGCAGTTAATGCAGGATTTGATGGCATAGAGCTTCATGCTGCTAATGGTTACCTTATTAACCAATTTTTAGACTCAGAATCAAATGCTCGCACCGATGAATATGGTGGCAGCGTGCAAAACCGAATACGTTTTTTAATTGAAGTGGTAAATGCCGTTAGCGACGAAATTGGTAGCAGCAAAGTAGGCGTAAGACTAGCCCCGTTAACAACTCTTAATGGCACAGTAGACGAAAACCCTGAGGAAACTTATTTAGCGGTTTCTGAGGCATTAAATAAAGCCGGTGTAGGTTACATGCATATAGCCGAAGCCGATTGGGATGACGCACCTTTGATGAGTGTTGAGTTTAAATACGCTATTCGCAAAGCCTACAGCGGTGTATTAATTTACGCAGGCAAGTACACAAAAGAGCGCGCAGACAAAGCAATTAGCGAAGGCTGGGCCGACATGATTGGTTTTGGTCGCCCGTTTGTATCAAACCCAGACTTACCAGCACGCTTAAAGCAAGGCAAGCCTCTTAACAGCCACAACCCCGACACTTTGTTTGGTGGTGCAGAGCAAGGCTATACCGATTATCCAGTTACAAATTAAATTTATATATAAATAAGGAGCTGTAGCATACAGCTCCTTATTTGTTTTAATTACACTGAGAGTACTTACTTAATTGCAGTAATAAACTCTTCGTCAGAATACAAGTTCTTAAGTAATTTTTGAACAAGCTCTACATAGCTTCGTTGACCATTTGGGATTGCAATTGCGCCAATAAATGAAGAGTCGAAATCATGTTCAGCTGAAATTACTTTTTCAAATAAAATTGCATCATCCTCTGAAACAACAAAATTTACTTTTATAAATGAATTCCCCTCTGAGAACCCTGTTACATCAATATCTTGGTCAATAACCTTGCCAGTCACTTGCTTTTTAGCAACACCAGACCAAAGTTTAGCCAGTTTTAATTCTTGTATTAAAGCGCTCTCAATATATTCACCATAGCTGTTGCCTACAGATGAAACAAGAGGAGAGCCTCGAAGTGATATCTTATTTAATTTTTTTTCAGATTCAATTTTTCCGACTGAGACTGGTGTATTAGACTCTTCTTTTAGTTTAGAAACGTTACTGATATCTGCACTATAAGGTGGAACTTGAATGGTACATGCACTTAAAAATAAAGCCGCGATTAAACCTAGTGAACTTTTATACTTCATTTTATTTCTGTCCTTATTTATAAATTTGATTGATCAAGTTCTACAACTAGTTTGTTAAATGCTTCTTCTGTTGCACGTTTTGCAGATAAAGAAAAATCATTTTTAAACTCATCAAATTCAGCTTTGCCAAAACCTTTAACTTCACTATTCCATGCTATATCGCCATTGTTATTTAAAGTTTTACAGTTTAGTGTGAAAGTAAATTCTGTAGGAGGCCATGTGAATAAGCTATCTGAGCTAGATTGCGTTGTTATTGTCGGTATGAATACATACTCAATTTTTTTATCTTTTAAAAATGTACTATCAGTTAATGATTCAAGCCTATAAACGTTTTCAAATTTATTAGAAAGCACAGTATACAACGCTGCTTCTGTGTCTTTATAAGGTTTATAACTAACATTATCGCCACCACCGCCAGGTGTTTTTACTTGTTTTTTTATATCATCTTCAGAAATATAATAACCTACAACCGATCCTGATTTATTTTCTGTAACCTGAAGTTTTTCAGTGTCTGGATTTAAACTTATTTGGTGGGCACAGCCACTCAAAATAAGGACCGAAAACAAGAAAAACACGTTAGTTAATAACTTCAAAATATACTCCATATATTTAATTTTTAGTGTAAAAGCAGTTTCAGCATCAATATATGTTCAATAGTTACTTTTGTAAATTATGTTAACTTTATATTTGTAAACGGTTGTAACTTTTAGTGTTTGTGGGGTCGGTTTTCTTAAAAATAAAGCAGAGTTAATCTTGAGCAAAAAATAAAAAACGCGTAAGTTAACCGGGTTACCTATTTTAATAACAAGAAAATAAATGAAAGCCAAAGAGATAGAACAATTAGAATTATCAAATTCTGAAACCCGAGAAGTTGTTACCCCCTACGCCTTTAAAATTGACAGTGCTTTACTGGGCTTGCCTTTAGCTACGCCAATGCGGCGTGCATTAGCGATTATTATTGATGTAGCACTGATATTTTTAGCAGCCAAACTCAGCGCGGCTTTAATAGCATTTGTTGCTGCAATGGCTTTTTATAAAGGTACGGCACAGCAATACCTTCCAAAAATGTCGAATATGTGGCGAAGAATTTTAAAAATAACGGCAGCAAGTATTTTATTTGTAAGCGCACTTACTGTGCTTTCAATTGGCATTGATTACCTAGAAGACGATAACGCTGATCAAGCTTTAGCTGTTCAGGGCGTAAAAATACAAGATGAAATTCAGCTTACTCCCACAGAAAAACAACAGGTAAATACTTATTTAGCGCAAACAGCCGATGACAGCTGTGAGCAACCTTGCCAACAAAACGCGCTTGATAATTTAATCGGGCAAGTACCTAAATTAGCAGAAATGGACGACCTACAAAACCCACAACTTGCTACCGTACTTTTACAGCTACTAGTGCTCAGTGAAAATAACGAAATAAAGCCTGCACAGTTAATAGAAGAAAAACCTGCACAAACAACCACAAATAGTATTTTGCAGTGGAGCAAAGGCATTATTCAAGACTTGGGCTTAGGTTTTGGCTGGGCTGCTGTTTACTTTACGTTGTTCTCGTTACTTTGGCGCGGCCAAACGCCGGGTAAAAAGGTTTGTAATATCCGTGTTGTCGCCCTAAGCGGTGAGCCATTAGGTTTATTAGATTGTTTTGGTCGCTACGGCGGCTACGGTGCAGGCTTTGCAACGGGCTTATTGGGCTTTTTACAGATATATTGGGACCCAAACAGGCAAGCCATTCAAGATAAAATATCAGCGACGGTGGTTATTAAAGGTAACTTGAATCAAGTTGTAAATGTGGAAACGGTAGAAGAAGCAGTGAAGGACTAACTCCAATTAACATAATTTAATTAAACTATAGGTATATCTATTTGGAAGTCTTACTTGAAGGATTAAATAATGAAAATGAAAGTAATCATTTTTTGAGATCTTTATGGGCAAGTATTAGAGATCACTTTGGTAAGTGTGCTTGGCATTACTCTCCGTATAAAAAGCTAGGTTCTAAACAAATAATTTTAGGACGTATGAACTATAAAGCTAAAGGTTCTTTCGAGGTTTCGGTCAGGTATAAACAAAAAGGAAATTTAGTCGCGGTCATGTTCTCTGATTATATCGAAAGTGATGAAATTATAAGCGACCTAAAAGTTATTAGAGAGCTAGTTAAAAATAGTTTAGATTATAAAAAACTGATTTCTAAATTCAGATTTAGTACTTCTCTTGAAGTTATTAGGGGTTCTATTGCCGCATACTCAGGTAAAAGTTTTGTTTTAAAACCAACAGGTAATAGCTCAATTAAATTGATAGTTGATATTAATGGTTATGATACTAAAGATGCAGAAGCTAAAGCAGCAGAAAAAATTAAAACGATTATTGAAATTTTAACTGTTAGTACAAACTGTTTGATTATTCGAGATACTCAAAGTGACAATGATTCATCGTTTTCAAGTATTGAAATTAATAAATACTCTAGAGATATAAGTTGGATTGATGCTAAACCAATAGCTGATGGCTTAGTTCAAATCTCAGAAAAAACCTGTTTCCTTATTGATTACATACTGAGTAATGATATTTACTCTTATGAAATTCAATTACTCTTGAATTCTTATGCTCATTTTTCATCAGGCAGATCTTTAGATTCATTTACCTTAGATACATATTCCCCAACTCCGAGAATAGGGGAGGCAAGTGATGAGGGGAATACTGACTTTCAGAGCGATTTAAGATTCTCTAATGCAGCTAAACTTCATCCATCATCAAGTGAAGATGCAATGATACTTTATATGTCTTCATTAGAAGTTGCGTCGTTGATTGGAGCTTCGAAGAGTAAAAAGTGTGATAGTTGTGGTCAACAAGTACATTCAATCTCAGATAGAGTGAGATTGAATGTGGGAAAAGATAGCAATAATGACCCATTAGTTAAAATAATTAATTCATATTACGGTTTAAGATCAAGATACCTTCACCAAGGAACTAGGTTTGTCGATAATTCATATTCAGGCAGTGCGGTACCACTATTAGATAGCAATACAATGAGTAACGCTAGAGAGTACTACCAAGTTAGTCTGCTAAATTTAAGGGAATGGTGTAGCTACTTACTAAGGTTATCTTTAGAAGAAATGGCTTTAGAAGCTAATTAAACACTTTAAAAATGTAGAGCTAAATATGTAGGCCCTACATCTTAAATAGCGAGCTTAACTTCTAAACCTAACCCCAAAACCACCAAGACCCATCAACAACACAAATCCCCACACAAATATGTTGCCGTACTGGCTGTACACGCTGTCGCCTTTTATAAGCTTAATGTTGGCTTTCAATATGGTAGCTTCAAACTGAGGCATAGTTTGTTGTGCGTGGCTTATAGGGTCGTATACGGCGCTTACCCCATTGTTGGTAACTCGCACTAGAGGGCGTTGTAGCTCGAGCGCGCGCATACGGGCTATTTGCATATGTTGCAAAGGCCCAATAGAGTCGCCAAACCAGGCATCGTTACTTACTGTAAAGAGTAGGTCGGAATCGCTTTTGTAATTACCGCGTACTAAGTCGGAAAATACTATTTCGTAGCAAATAGCGGGGAGTAAATTAAAGCCGTTGGCGCGCAAGTTGTTTTGCACTTTGTCGCCACGCGTAAACGACGACATAGGTAAATCGAATAATGGGGCAATAGGGCGCAAAAAGTCTTGAAACGGCACAAATTCGCCAATGGGTAATAGCTGGTGTTTTTGATAGCGGTTTTTATTAAGGTAATGGTAATGCCCGTGCTCGTCGCCGCGTTCTTTATTACCGACCACAATAAGTGTATTGAATATGTTTTTGGTGTCTTGCTGGTAGTCAACAATACCGGTTACAAGGGCGGTTTTATTAAACGAGGCTGCACTGTCTAAATTGGCTAAGTAGGAATCGGCAAGCATTTCTATTTCAGGCACTGCAGCTTCTGGCCATACTATTAAGTCGGCATCCCAATGTGGGCGTGTCAGGTCTTGGTATTTGCTCATTGTGGTCCAAAACTCACTTGGCTCAAAGCGCAGGTGTTGCTGTATGTTCCCTTGTACGAGCAATACTGACATGTTTTTATCTGTGTAATGAATACTGCCGGTAGTGCTTGCGCCTGTAAAAATAAGCGCAACAGCTGTAGCCGTAACCGCCGGGGTTTTAAAATCTTTTTGGGTAAGTCTATACAGTGCAAAGCCAATAGCGACACAGGTAAGTGTTAAGCCAAACTCGCCAATATAAGGGGCAAGCAGCCTTAAAGGTCCGTCGGTTTGTGTGTAGCCAAAACTTAACCACGGGAAACCGGTAAGTACGGTGCTACGTAAATACTCGCTAATTGCAAAGCATGCAATTAGTAATGCGCCAAAGCTTTTAGGGCCAGTGGCAAAGCGTGTAGTTGCCCAAAAGGCAAGTGCGGGAAATAATGCTAAGTAGGCGCACAAAAATGCCATTAACGAGAGCGATGCTATAAGCGGCATACCGCCAAAGGTGGCAATAGAAACATGTACCCAGCTTATACCAGCACCAAACCAGCCTAGGCCAAATATAAAGCCATATTTAGCAGCGGTTTTTGCGTGTGCTTTACCGGTATTATTGGGGTTAACGCAAAAAATTATGGTACCAAGGCTAATAAATACAATGGGCCAAATTTCAAAGGGGGCATAGCCAAAAGTTAAAACAAGGCCCGCAACGAGTGCGAGCCATGCTTTTTTATCTTTTGCTAATAAGGTAAGTCTAGTTAGCAGTTTCTTCACTGTCGTTATCATCAGCCTTAGGAACGGTGACTTGCAGTTGCAAAATACGACGATTGTCGGCGTTGGTTACTTTAAATTGGTAACCTTCTATGTCAATCGTTTCACCACGGCTTGGCATATGGCCAAATGCGTGCAGTACAGTTCCGCCAATAGTATCGGCTTCGTCTGTGCTGTAGCCTGTTTTAAAATGCTCGTTAAAGTCATCTACAGGTGTGAGTGCTTGCACTACGTGAACATGTTTAGCAAGTCGACGAATATCTTGATGTTCTTCTTCTTCGTCGTGCTCATCTTCGATTTCGCCAACAATTATTTCAAGAATATCTTCAATCGTTACCAAGCCCGATACGCCGCCGTATTCGTCAATAACAACAGCCATATGGTAGCGTTGCTGACGGAATTCGTTTAGCAATGTATCAACACGTTTGCTCTCAGGTACTACCATTGCTGGGCGTAAATAATCGCGTATTGATGGTAAATGCTCGTCTTTATTTAAGATCAGTGGCAATAAATCTTTAGCGAGTAAAAAACCTTCTACATGGTCTTTGTCTTCAATCACCACTGGAAAACGTGAGTGAGTTGAGTCAACCATCATTGGAATTAGCTCTTCAAGCGGGCTGTCGATCTCAAGAGTGATCATTTGTGAGCGCGGAACCATTATGTCTCGCACTTTAAGCTCAGACACGCCAAGCACACCTTCTATCATCTCTTTTGTTTCAGGATCGATTACGTCTCGTTCTTGCGCATCGGCAATAACTTCGACCAGCTCTTCTCTATTCTGGGGTTCCCCTTGCAACATTTGAGCTATTCTGCCCAACCACGTTTTGCCAGAAGAACCCTGGCTAGATTGCGAGTTACCGTCGCTCATTGCGTCTAATTGCTCCGTTAATTTAAATATCGTCCCGGTATGGGTCTGCTATGTTTAGCTCTGCAAGTAATTGCTTTTCGATGCTTTCCATCTCTAAAGCATCGTCACTCTTTATATGGTCAAATCCAAGCAAATGCAAGCATCCGTGAATAACCATGTGGGCAAAGTGGTCATGAAATGACTTCTCTTGCTCAATTGCTTCAGCTAATACAATGGCTGGGCAAATAATTAAATCACCAACCAGGGGAATATCTATTCCTGGTGGTGCTTCAAATTCAAACGACAGTACGTTGGTCGGTTTATTTTTACCGCGATAGTCGTTATTAAGTTGTTGCGATTGCGCTTCGTCGCTAATAACGATACTGAGTTCTGACTCGTCACGGTATTGGCTAAGGGCTTTGTCAGCCCACAGTGCAAATTGCTCTTCGCTTGGGAGGTTGTCAAACTCACAGGCTATTTGTAAATCAAGTTCGGTTGTCAAAGTATTACTCTTTAGTAGTAGGCTGTTGAAGAGCAGCAAGTGCGTCTTTTGCATTTTGCTTTTCAATGCGCTTTAGTCGCTCGCTTTCGTCGTTTCGCTCGTAGGCTTCAACTATGCGTGCTACAACAGGGTGGCGTACTACGTCTTGGGCTTTAAAGTAGTTAAAGCTAATTTCGTTTACGCCATCAAGTACTTCCATTGCATGGCGAAGGCCTGAACGTATGCCACGAGGTAAATCGACCTGTGTTATATCGCCTGTAATAACCGCTTTTGAGTTAAACCCTATACGGGTTAAAAACATTTTCATTTGCTCGGCGGTGGTATTTTGGCTTTCATCTAAAATAATAAAGGCATCGTTTAAAGTACGTCCGCGCATGTAAGCAAGTGGGGCGACTTCAATGATATTTTTTTCGATGAGTTTTTCTACTTTTTCAAAACCTAGCATTTCAAAAAGAGCGTCGTAAAGAGGGCGCAGGTACGGGTCTATTTTTTGACTTAAATCGCCGGGTAAAAAACCAAGCTTTTCGCCCGCTTCTACAGCAGGGCGCGTTAATAATATGCGGCGTATTTCTTGGCGCTCAAGGGCGTCAACAGCGGCAGCAACTGCAAGGTAGGTTTTACCAGTACCAGCAGGGCCTATACCAAAGGTAATGTCGTGGTTTAAAATATTAGCCACATAAACACCTTGGTTATCGTTACGTGGTTTAATCACACCACGGCGCGTTTTAATCACCATTTCTTTGCCGTAAGCGCTGCTTGATGCGTCTTGCTCTAGGGCTTTTGATTCGGTAATAGCTAAATGAACGGCTTCGGGTTCTATTTCGCCTAAAACACCACGAACTGGCTGAGTATCAACATAAAGGTTTTTTAAGATTTCTACAGCGCCGGCGCAGTTGTGTAGTTTACCGGTTACTTTAAAAAAGTTGTCACGGTGAATTATTTCAACAGCCAGGTGGCGTTCAATTTGTTTGATGTTTTCGTCAAACGGGCCACATAAAGAAGAAAGGCGTTTGTTATCGGCAGGTTCTAAATAAATCTCTAATGTTTTTAACTGATTACTCAAAATTGCTTCCTATAGTACTGCGCCAGCGTTAACTGGCGCTAATAGTGTGACTAAGGAACGAAAGAAGCTACGCCAATTTCGTTAACAGTGTCTGGTTTTGGCTCTGCAGCTGCAGCTTTAGTTAAAATAGCTGAAGGCGCGATTTCACGTCGTAAGTTCATTTCTGATTCTGTACGAATTAAGTCACCACGTAAAGAGTTAGGTAGTGCTTCGGTAATACGTACGTCAACAAACTGTCCGATCACTGTGTGCGGGCCAACAAAATTTACTACACGGTTATTTTCGGTGCGGCCACGTAATTCCATCGGGTTCTTTTTAGAAGGACCTTCAACAAGTATACGTTGCTCTGTATCGAACATTTGACGGCTAATTTGCTGCGCCATTTGTGTAATACGGTTTTGTAGTAAGTATAAGCGTTCTTTTTTCTCTTGCTCTGTTACGTCATCTGGCAAATCTGCCGCTGGCGTACCTGGGCGTGCACTGTAAATAAAGCTAAAGCTCATATCAAAACCAATGTCGCTAATAAGCTTCATGGTTGCTTCAAAGTCTTCTTTACTTTCGCCTGGGAAACCAATAATGAAATCTGACGACATGCTTAAATTAGGGCGAATTTTGCGTAACTTACGAATTGTCGATTTGTATTCAATTGCCGTATGGCCACGTTTCATTAGGTTTAATATACGGTCTGAACCACTTTGTACTGGTAGGTGTAAGTGATCTACAAGCTCTGGTACATCAGCGTAAACGTCAATGATGTCTGGCGTAAATTCTACCGGGTGCGATGTGGTGTAACGAATACGGTCAATACCATCAATAGCAGCAATAAGACGAATTAAATCTGAGAAATAACATATTTCGCCATCGTGTGTGTCGCCGCGGTATGCGTTTACGTTTTGGCCTAGTAGGTTTACTTCACGTACGTTTTGCTCAGCAAGCTGTGCAATTTCAAGCAGTACGTCATCTACTGGGCGGCTAACTTCTTCGCCGCGAGTATATGGTACAACACAAAAAGTACAGTATTTAGAACAGCCTTCCATAATTGATACAAACGCAGATGGGCCATCCGCTTTTGGCTCTGGCAGGCGGTCAAACTTTTCAATCTCTGGGAATGAAATATCAACAACCGATGAGCCTTTGTTGCCTTGCACTTGTTTAATCATTTCTGGTAAGCGGTGTAGCGTTTGCGGGCCAAAAATAACATCTACAAATGGTGCGCGTTGGCGAATAGAGTCACCTTCTTGTGAGGCAACACAACCACCTACACCAATTATTAAGTCTGGCTTGTCGTCTTTTAACAATTTCCAACGACCTAACTGGTGAAATACTTTTTCTTGTGCTTTTTCACGAATTGAACAGGTGTTAAGTAAGATTACGTCGGCATCTGTTGCATCATCAGTTAGCTGGTAGCCGTTGGTGGCATCTAAAAGTTCAGCCATTTTCTGAGAGTCGTATTCGTTCATCTGACAACCCCAGGTTTTAATATGCAGCTTTTTGCTCATTGAAATATTGCCTCGTGTTCAATTCGATAGTGGCACAAAAATGTGCTAGAAACAGGATTAAGGAGCAAGCATGCTCACTTAAAGGAGGCGTATTTTAGCTGGATACCCGCCCAGATCCAAGTATAGTTTTCATGTTTGTGATCTCAAATCAATACGGGGCGAGTTTAATGTGCTGTTAGGGATATCCTCTGGTATAAAACAAATTAATTTTGATACAATCAAAACAGACTCAAGTAATAATAAAATGATGAAAAACATGACCAAAAATAATGTGATAGTGGTTGGCGGGGGCATGGTTGGCGCGGCTATGGCGATAAAGCTGGCTCAGCAAGGCTTTGGCGTGCGCATAATTGAAAAACACCTAATAGACCCATCGCACATTCTTAGTAGCGATAAGGTGGATATTAGAGTGTCTGCTATTAATCGTTTTTCAGAAAATTTACTTGATGAATTAGGCGCAATGCCTCTTTTAAGGCAAAACCGCATAGCACCTTATCAACAATTAGAGGCTTTTGAGCGCGGTGGTGACAATTTATTATTTGATTGCGCCGACATAAACACGACACATTTAGGTCACTTGATTGAAAATAGTTTAATACAAGCAAGTTTGTGGCAGCAATTTGAGCATTATAAGATTGAGGTTATTGAGCAATCATTACCGGTAACTAAAATAGAGCAAACGGATGATTTAATTACGCTTGTGTATGGAGAGCAAACCTATACGGCTGATTTAGTAATTGCCGCCGATGGCGGGCAATCGCAATTGCGTGATAAAGCTAATATTGGTATTACGGGATGGCAGTACCAGCAGCATTGCATGGGGGTATTAATTAAACTCGATGCCCCGCAACAAATTAAAACATGGCAACAGTTTACACCAACCGGGCCATTAGCATTTTTACCAATGCAGGCACCGTACGCTAATTTAATTTGGTACGACAATGCAAATACACTACAAGCATTTAAAGGGCTAAACCCAGAGCAGTTAAAAACGCACATACTGAACAAGTTCCCAGAGCTTGCTGGAGACTTTGAAGTACAAACCCATGCGATATTTCCGCTAACTCGCCAACACGCTAATAATTATTCGCAAGGGCGCTTGGTTTTAGTGGGCGACGCTGCACATACAATTAACCCACTTGCAGGGCAGGGCGTTAATTTAGGTTTTCAGGACGTAGTGGCACTTGCTGAGGTTTTAAACGAAGCAGGAGATATAGGTTGCCCACTAAAACTTAAAGAATACGAGCGAGCTCGCCGCAGGGCTAATTTATTAATGATGAGCATGATGGACGCGTGTTACTTTGGGTTTTCTAATCAAATTACGCCACTTAAATGGGCACGTAGCCAGTTTTTAAAAATGGCTAATAATACGGGGCCAATAAAAAACTGGGTTTTAAAATACGCAATTAGTGGTGATTTAGGCTAAATTTAAAGTAGATATTAGAAAGGCTCATTTATGAGCCTTTTTTTATGTCTGTTTTTAAGTCAGCAAATAGTGACTCGGCTATATTGAACACGGTTTTAATTTAACTGGTGTTACATCACTAAATCGCAATTTAATAACTTTAAAGAGCCTGTGTGTGGATAATTTTTTTACAGTAATAATTATTTTAGGTGCGCTACTGCTTGTTGCTAGCTTAAAAACAACCGTTAAAGTTTGCAAAAAAACATCGCAAAGAGCATGGAGTATACTGCTATGCGCTATTATCTTTTTTATTATAGGGTATTGGTGGATACTTTATTATTTTTCAAACCACGACATTGCACCCGTCGTTATGAATATGGTGGCTATGTTGTTACTTGGCGGTGGTGGGTTTGTTTTTTTAGTTATTAAACTGAGCTTAAAAAGTATTCTTAAAATAGAGCAAGCAACGCAGTATCAAAAATATCAAACTGAGCACGATAACTTAACAACTCTACCTAATCGCGATAAATTTTTTAAATCTTTAAGTAAACAAGTTGAATATCCTTCCCCATTTTCACTATTTTATATCGACTTAAATAACTTTAAACAAATTAATGATGCGTTTGGGCATCAGTGTGGTGACCAACTCTTGGCTGCATTTGCCAATAAACTAAATAAAGAATTATGCGGCATTGCTAAGTTATATCGAATAGGTGGCGATGAGTTTGCTTTTTTATTGCATACCGATACAGATGAAAGCATGAATTATTGTGTAAACATTATAAACTCAGCCGTCAAAAGTCCGTTTTGTACGAATGAGCAAATGGTTAAAATACAATTAAGTATAGGCGTAAGCCGTTTTCCTGATGATAGCCGATTGCCCGATCAGCTATTAAAAAAAGCTGACTTGGCACTGCATGAAGCTAAAAAAACATTTCAACCATTGGTAAATTACTCATCTGCAATAGGTAAACGAGCTGAGGACTTTTTTGATCTATCAGCCAAAATTAAAGTGGCATTACATAAAGATGAGTTTGAGCTTTATTTACAACCCATAATGGACTCTAAAGATCTGCAATTACATGGCCTAGAAGCGCTTATCCGATGGCCGCAAGATGATGGCAGCTTTATTAGTCCAGAAAAGTTTATAACCGTAGCTGAGCGTACAGGGCTTATTTTTCCTTTATCGAAATGGGTTGTACAAGAAGCCGTTAATCATATTAGAAAGCTCAAGCTATTTGGTTTCACCGGTACTATACATGTCAACTTATCGACTAAAGATATTGAAAGCAGCGAGTTTTACGATTTTATAATTAGTTTACTCGCAACCGACCCTACATTAAGCGACTCGTTAATTTTTGAAATTACAGAAGGTGCAATGATGACAAATATACCGGCTGCTAGAAAAATGATGCAACAGTTGAGTATGCGCGGGTTTAAATTTAGTGTTGATGACTTTGGTACTGGCTTTTCGTCACTGTCATTATTAAGAGAGCTGCCAATCAATCAAATAAAAATTGATCAGTCGTTTGTCAAAGATATGCTTACTAACTCGCCTGATTACGCCATTGTAGAATCTACATTGTTTTTAGCGAGTCGATTAAATTGCGATGTAGTTGCTGAGGGAATAGAAACTAAAGAGGTAGAACAAGCGTTGTTGAGTCTTAACTGTGATTATTTACAAGGGTATTTATATAGCAAACCAATAAATATAGATGAATTTATAAATGTTTATTTAAGTGCAGAAAAAGTAAGTTGAATTTAATGAGTATTGAGAAGTTTTAGACAGGGGAGTCAAATTGGCTGGGATACCAGGATTTGAACCTGGGAATGCCAGGATCAAAACCTGGTGCCTTACCGCTTGGCGATATCCCAAC